>JBCBGD010000119.1:0-7609 GCA_038527085.1 Pseudomonadota bacterium
GCTTGGCGTCGTTATATAACCACTGAATAATTTGTCCAGCATTCATTTTTCAGGAAATGTAAATTCTTCGGGACAGAGCAAATTTAGGATGCTGCGCGGCACAAAAAAGCCCCGGCGCCAGCCATGGCCACCGGGGCTATCGATCTTGTGCAGACCGCTTGGCGATCAGACTTGCAGGCCGCGCTTGATCTCCTGCAGCCCCACATGGCGGGGCGAGAACGCTGCCTTCAAGGCATCAATGGTCTTCATCGGCTGGGCATCGCCGCACATGAAAACGTCAACCGCGGCGAAGCTGCGCTCTGGCCAGGTGTGGATCGAGATATGGCTTTCAGCCAGCACGATCACGCCAGACACACCATTGTTGGGCGAGAAGATATGGAAGTCAGAGCTGAGCACGGTTGCGCCTGCAGCCTTGGCGGCTGCGATCAGCGACGTCTCGATGTGTTCTGGATCGTCCAGCCGGTGCGCATCGACCAGATCGATGATCAGGTGCGTTCCGGCATAGGTTTGCCCATCCCTGTGTATGAAGAAGTCGAGGCGCTCGTCTTCATTCGTGTAAGGCGTGGGGCTTGAAGCCGCGGCGACCGGGGAGGCCGTCGCGGCGTGTCCCTGTTCGTCGTTGAGCTCGCTTTCCGGAATCTCGGTCCGGCCCGGGGAGGCAAAGGTGTCCATGCCGGGTCCTCTTCGATGAAATCAGGCCACGACCTGGCCCAGGTTGTGTTGCGGAAGCCGCCCTAAATAGGATTTTGCGCTGCGATGCAAGGGCTTTATTCCACGCACGCCTGTGAATACTGTCGCGCCAAATAAGCGGAGCGCTTTCCACATGAATTCCACACCCGATCTTGCGCCAGCCCGCGCCAACCTCGTCGTGGGGGTTGTGCTGCTGGCATTGCTGGTTGCACGGGTTGTGGGCGTGCTTGCCACCAACGCTGAACTCTATGCCGATGAAGCACAATACTGGCGCTGGAGCCGCAGTCTTGAGTGGGGCTATTACTCCAAGCCGCCGATGATCGCCTGGGTCATCGCGACGAGCACGGCGATCTTCGGAAATGCCGAGTGGGCGATCCGCATCTTCGCGCCGCTCCTGCACACCATCGCCGCTGTCGCGCTTTATCTGCTCGGCCGGGAGATGTTCAACCCGCGCGTCGGCATGTTTGCAGCCATTGGGTACGCGCTGATGCCTGGTGTCGTCGTCTCGGCCTCGATCATCTCGACAGATGGCGTGCTGTTGCCGTTCTGGTGCACCGCACTTTACCTGTTCTGGAGGCTGAGAAGCGGATCGCTAGGCTGGCTCGGTGTTCTGGGGCTCGGCCTCTGCATGGGCGCGGGATTTTTGTCCAAATACGCCATGCTCTATTTTTTTATCGGGCTGGGACTGACCACGGCGCTGGACCGCGACACCCGGACGGCTGTGCTGTCGACCAAGGGCCTCACCGCCATCGCCATTGCCGCCGCTCTGATCGCGCCGCACATAATCTGGAACGCCTCGAACGACTTCGCCACTGTCAGCCACACGGTCGACAATGCCAATCTGGAAGGCGAGCTCGTTAACCCCGAAAACCTGGTCAAATTCCTGCTGGACCAGATGGGCGTGTTCGGCCCGATCAGCTTTCTTGCCCTGCTTGGGGGAATCTGGGCGTTTATTGCCCGTCCGGCCAGCGGCGAGCGCGACCGCAGGGACCTCTGGCTGCTCGCTTTCATCGTGCCCGTCATCGTCATCATCGCGGGCCAGTCCGTACTCTCGCGCGCCCATGCCAATTGGGCGGCGACCGCCTACCCGGCCGCCAGCGTTCTGGTCGCAGCGTGGCTCACGCGCGCCTCTCCCAGGCCGTGGCTCTGGATCGGGCTGGCGGCCATCATTGGCCCTGCCTTTCTGCTTGCGCCAGACGCGGCACTGCTCACACGCCTCGGCCTCGGGATCGCCTTTGCGAGCAGCATCCTCCTGGTCGGCCTGGCCTCGAAGTGGCGCCCGTCTGGCCTCTTGTGGACGTCAATCGGACTCCATGGTCTCATCGCTGTGATCTTCGCTTCGCTGTTCGCCGCCCCGCCAGCCCTTTCCACCACGCTCGGCCTGGACAATGCGCTCAAGCGCGTGCGCGGGTGGGAGGACACCGCCGCCGAGATTGCCGAGCGCGCGAAGGCGGAAGGCGCTACAGCAATCCTCGTCGATGAACGCGAGGTCTGGCACGGGCTGGACTATTACATGCGCGACCTCAACGCTCCGCCCCTCATCGCCTGGCGGCGAAATCCAGGTCCCAAGAGTTTCTCAGAAGCGGTCCCCCTGGACGACACCCTCGACGACCGCGTCCTCGTCGCAAGCTATCGCCCGAACCTGCGCCCGCGCATGCGCGCCGATTTCGAATACTTCTCACACCTCGGTGATATCGCTGTACCACTTGGCCGGCGCAGCAATGGCTGCGCTATCGAGCGACGTTTCGCACTCTACCTTGCGAGTGAATATGATGAACTGACCCGTAACCAGGCCTGGGAGGACCGCTTCGAGGGCCTCAGCGAGCGACCCAATCCGCGCTGCCCGAGCGAGTAGGCTCTAAGCCGCCTTAGACGGCGCAACCACGCCAGCTTCACCCGTGATGACGGGTTTGCCATCCACCGCACAGGTCACCTTCAACGTCACGCGGTTGCCCTTGTCCTGCTTCTCGCTCACCTCCGCGCGCACGGTCACTTCCGCGCCGATGAACACGGGGCGTTTGAAGCGCATGTTCAGGCTGGTGAAGATCGCGCCTGGCCCTGGCAGCGTGTTGCCAAGGATGCCGGAAATATAGCTCGCCGTCAGCGCGCCATGGGCAATGCGCTGGCCAAAGATCGTCGTCTTGGCGAAGTCGTCATCCATGTGCAGCGGGTTGAAGTCGCCTGAGACCTCGGCAAAGGCCTGGATGTCGCCCTCGGTGATCGTGTGGACGGTCTCGTGGAACATGCCGATTTCGAGATCTTCGTAGGCATAACCCTTGTACGTCGTCATGGATCACATCTCCTTCCGGCAGGCGGTTGCTCACTTTCGAGGGCGTCTAGCCCCATTCTACATGGCTTTGCAACGCTCAGGCCAGCGCCGCTACCAGGCAAGCTCTGTCATGGCATAGGTCGCCGTCACGCCATTGCCCGTCATGATCTCGGCCACATCAACGGCGAAATCGCCTGAGTGTTCATTGGCGAGGCCCGTTCCCACATAGAGGCAATCAAGACCTTCCCGGTTGGCGCCTGCCATGTCCGTGACGGGCCCGTCCCCGATCGCGAGGATTCGCGCGCGGTCTGGTTTGCAATCGATCGCCGCGGCCTTGCTCATCGCCAGGCTGTAGATCGCGGCATGGGGTTTTCCGGGATAGATCACCTCGCCGCCTTCTTCCTCATAGATCTTCGCCAGGGCGCCTGCGCACCAGTGGAGATTGTCTCCCACGCGCACTTGAATGTCCGGATTGGCGCAAACCATGACCGGTCCAACCCCGGCGATCTTGCTCAACTCATCGCGATAATCCTCAGGATGATCATTCACCGCATCGCGCAGGCCGATGCAGAGCATAAGGTCGGCTTCAGGCCCGTCAGCGCGAGGATTGGGCAAGCCCTGATGGAGAAACTTGTCATGTTCCTCACCGCCATCGGCGCCGTAGACCCAGAAAGATCTCTCAGGCTCGGCTTCAAGGATGTGGCGCGTGGCATCGCCCGATGAGGCGCAATCGTCCCAGGCCTCGGCAGGGACGCCGAGCGGATCGAAATACCGGGTGACACGGTCCTTTGGCACAGGCGCATTGGTGATCAGCACAACGCGACCACCGCCAGCGCGAAACTTCACCAGCGCATCACTGGTCTTGTCGAAGGCGCGCCGCCCATTGTGTATCACGCCCCACACATCGCACAGGATCAGATCATAGTTCGGCGCAAGGGCGCTCAGGCCATCGGGAAATTGTGTGTCACTCATGAGCGCGAGGTACGGCGCAGCCCCCACCGGGTCAAACACGCAAATGCTCTGCCGCAAAAGATTCACAAGGAAATTGGATCAATGTTCTTTATTTGTTCTTTTTTCGCGCTATCCTGCAGAGCATGCAGAAACGACAGAAACTCACGCCTTCGGGCCGCGTCACTCGCCACGAGGTGGCCGAGACCGCAGAGCGGTTCGACCATCGCGGCCGCGGGGCCGTCTCCAACGCCTCAGGCCGGTTCGAGCCCAGCCAGACCGAGCAGTTCGACGATGGCTGGGACACGATCGAGGATGACCCCGCGCCCCTGCGCACCGAGGTCACGCCGGAGACCGCGCGCACCATCATCACCTTCAACCGCTCGCCCGACATCCATTTCGACCGCTCGATCAATCCCTATCGCGGCTGCGAGCATGGCTGCGTCTATTGTTTCGCGCGCCCGTCCCACGCCTATCAGGGTCTTTCAGCGGGCATCGATTTCGAGAGCAAACTGTTCTTCAAGCCGAACGGGCCAGAGCTTCTGCGCCGCGAGCTGACCCGGCCCAGCTATGTGCCCCGCGTGATTGCGCTGGGGGTGAACACGGACGCCTTCCAGCCGGTCGAAAAGCGCCTGCGCCTGACCCGCGCTTTCCTTGAAGTGCTCAGCGAGTTTCGCCACCCCGTAAGCCTGCTCACCAAGTCGACGCTGATCCAGCGCGACATCGACCTCATCGCCCCGATGGCCGAGCAGGGCCTTGCGCGGGTCGGCGTGTCGATCACAACGCTGGACCCAAAGCTGGCGCGGGCGATGGAGCCGCGCGCGGCCAGTCCGCGGCTGAGGTTCGAGACGGTGCGGAAGCTGTCGGATGCAGGCATCCCCGTCACCGTCATGACGGCGCCCATCATTCCGGCCCTGAATGACCATGAGATCGAGCCCCTCCTGGCCAATGCCGCCGAAGCCGGGGCCAGCAGCGCGGGGTATGTGCTGCTGCGCCTGCCCCACGAGCTGAAGGACATTTTCCACGAATGGCTGGCCCAGCATTATCCCGAGCGCGCCGCCAAGGTGGTGAACCTGATGCGCGAGATGCGCGGCGGGCTCGACTATGATCCGCGCTGGTTCGAGCGCGGGCGCGGACGCGGGCCCTATGCCAAGCTGATCGCCCAGCGCTTTGCTCGCGCATCCCGCACCCACGGCCTTGATGCGCCTCGCCCGCCCCTGCGCACAGACCTGTTCCGCCCGCGAGAGGCGCCCGACGGCCAGTTCGTGCTCGATTTCTGAGTCCCGCCGGTGCGCCGCCGCACATGATTAACACCTGTGAAACCAAATTGATTCGTAAGGGGTGATTCTTGTTCAGTTTCCGGCCAATATTGGCTCTCAGGAGAACGCGCCATGGAGCTTCATCGCAACACGATCATCGAAGGCGATTGCGTCGATGTGATGTCGCGCATGCCCGATGCCAGCGTTGACCTGATCTTCGCCGACCCGCCCTACAACCTGCAGCTTGGCGGAGGGCTGACCCGCCCGGACCAGTCAGAGGTCGATGGCGTCACCGACCATTGGGACCGATTCGACAGTTTTGACGCCTATGACCTCTTCACCCACCAATGGCTCAGCGAGTGCCACCGCATCCTGAAGCCCGACGGCGCCATCTGGGTCATCGGCTCCTATCACAACATCTTCCGCGTCGGCACGGTGCTGCAGGATGCAGGCTTCTGGATCCAGAACGATGTCATCTGGCTGAAATCCAACCCGATGCCGAACTTCAAGGGCACGCGGTTCCAGAACGCCCATGAAACGCTGATCTGGGCCGGAAAGACTGAAAAGTCTAAGGTCACCTTCAACTATGACGCCCTGAAAACCTTCAATGATGACAAGCAGATGCGCTCGGACTGGACGATCCCGCTCTGCACGGGTGGCGAGCGGCTGAAAGACGGCTCGGGCAAGAAGGCCCACCCGACGCAAAAACCCGAAGCGCTCCTGCGCCGCATTCTGCTGGCCACATCCAATCCCGGCGACCTCATTGTCGACCCCTTCTCGGGCACCGGCACCACGGCCGCTGTCGCGAAGGCACTGGGCCGCGATTATGTCGGCATCGAACGCGAAGCGGAGTATGCGCGGCTGTCGCGGGCACGCCTGCGCGCCATCGAGCCCATGGCGACGGATGACTTGCAGACCATGAAAAGCGCCAAGGCCGCGCCGCGCGTGCCGTTCGGCGCGCTTGTGGAGACCGGTTGGCTGAAGCCCGGCGAGCGCCTGTTCAGCCGCGGCAAGCGCCACGAAGCGCGCATCCGCGTGGACGGCTCGCTCAGCATTGGTGACGCCACAGGCTCGATCCACCGCATCGGCGCCCATGTGACCCAGGCGCCTGCCTGCAATGGCTGGACGTTCTGGCACTATGAAGACCGCGGCAAGCTCGCCCCGATCGACCTCCTGCGCCGCCGCTATCGCTCTGAAATGGGTCTTGACGGATAGGCCAGGCGAAACGCTTTTGCGAACACACTCGGCAGTCCTTCGGCCGCGCGTGGGGCGCGCCAGTCGCCCCCGGAGTTCCCGTCCGATTGCCCGCGCCAGACCTGCAGCGTCAGCTCGAAATGGGTGAAGACGTGGCGGACTTCGCCAAGCGCCTCCAGATCGCCTGCCTCGATTCCGTGCCGATCCGCCAGAGCTGAGACCTCCGGATCGCCCTCATCCCACGCCGTCGTCGGCAGGCCGAGCATCCCGCCGAGCAGCCCGCGTTCAGGCCTCTGCTCGAACAACACCTTCCCGTCGGCTTCGAGGATGAGCACCACGCCGCTGCGCTTGGGCTTGGCCGCTTTCTTCGGCTTGATCGGATAGCGCTCTGGATCGCCCGCCGCCCGCGCCGCGCACATCTCCCGCAGTGGGCAAATCAGGCAGTTCGGTGATTTCGGCGTGCACACCGTCGCCCCGAGATCCATCAAGGCCTCGGCGAATTCGCCTGGCCGGTCTTCAGGCACCAGCGCCTCGACCTCGGCCTTGATCCTCTGCTTCTCCTCGGCCCAGTCGCCGTCCAGCGCAAGCAGGCGGGAAAACACCCGCTCGACGTTTCCATCCACGGCGGCGGCCGGCTCATCGAAGGCAATCGCGGCGATCGCGCCTGCCGTATAGGGCCCAATGCCGGGAAGTTTTTGCAACTCGGCCCGGGTCTGTGGAAATTGCCCGCCATTCTCCGCCACCTGCCGCGCACATTTCAGAAGATTGCGTGCCCGCGCGTAGTAACCGAGCCCCGCCCAGGCGGCCATGACGTCTTCATCCTTCGCCGCCGCCAGATTCTCCACGCGCGGCCAACGCCCTGTAAAATCGAGCCAATATCGCGTCCCGTGCGCAATCGTTGTCTGCTGCAGCATCACCTCGGACAGCCAGATGCGATAGGGATCGGGCCGCTCGCCCCTCGCGCGCGCAGCAGGCGACAGCCGCCATGGCAGGTCGCGCGCATGGGCTTCGAACCACACAAGCAATTCCCCAGGAAGGGCCGACATCCTCACAGGGTTAACCTCTCGTTAACGCTTTCATTTCACAGCCGAATCTATCTAGGGCTCCGCGCTTCTCTCTTGGGTCGTAACCCGATCCGCGCACGGGGCAAGCTGGTGAAGGGGCTGAACGATGGTAAAAATGCTGTCCGGCGATCCGATCGCGGAGGCGCGCGCACGCGTCGCCCTGCGCTATAATCGGGCCAAGCCTG
>JBCBGD010000120.1:0-7590 GCA_038527085.1 Pseudomonadota bacterium
CGACGGCAGCGCCGCCATAAATGATCGCGCCAGCGTCGCTCAGCTGGAAGGTCGCGTCGCTCGCCGCGGCGATGTCCTTCAGGCGCTGGTTCAGGATCGGGCGAAGCGCCTGCACTGCCGCGCCGCGCACCGCCTTGCCTTCCAGCGTGCGAGCGCTGGAGGCGGGCTCGAAGGTCAGCCCGTGCAGGCGGCCCACCACATGGCCCTCAACGCTGACCTCTCCGCTTGTGTCGATCTCACTCACCAGGGCGTCGTCTTTCTGCATGCCGGCCAGGAGGGCCGTCGTGCGTTTGTCCACAAACCGCGCCGTCAGCGCCTCGTGCAGCGCATCTGACAGGGCATCTTCAATGTCCCGGGTCTTCTCGCGCCAGTGGCCGGGATTTTCAAGCCAGTCCTCGCGATGGGCCGCGTAGGTCCAGGTCCGAATGGCCGCTAGTCTTTGCTGCAGATTGGCAATATCGCCGCGCGGATGGGAAAGCGCTTCCAGCCGCTTGGCCATGGCCGCATCGCCGAGGCGGGCGTCCGGGTCTGCAAGCGTTTCGGCCAGTCCGAGCACCAGTCTGCCATGGCCATCATGGCCTGCCTTTCGGAAGTCCGGCAGCCGGGCGAGGTCCCATAGCCTGCGGATCTTGCGTTCGCCGCGCACGTCAGGGCCGATCATCTCGTCCTCGGCCATGCGGCGCAGCACCCATTCGTCCAGCGCGTCTGGGTTCTGGCGCAGTTCAGGCCGACCGGACGGGCGCGCCAGGCTGGCGATCAGTGTCTTGATCGAGCGGAAATCCAGATCGGCATTGCGCCATTGCAGCTCGTCCACCGGATCGAAGCTGTGATTTGTGATGGCGTGGACCATCTCCTCGTCAAATTCGGGGCAATCGCCCGTTTCGACGAATGTGCCTTCACTGCGAAAACGGCCTGCGCGGCCTGCGATCTGCCCGCATTCGGCGGCTGAAAGCGCGCGGTGGCGTCGCCCATCAAATTTCGTGCGACCTGCGAAAGCGATCATGTCGACATCGAGATTGAGCCCCATGCCGATCGCGTCGGTGGCGACCAGATAGTCCACATCTCCGTTCTGGTAGAGAGCGACCTGGGCGTTGCGTGTGCGCGGGCTGAGCGCGCCCATGACCACTGCCGCGCCGCCTTTCTTGCGGCGCAGAAGCTCCGCGATCGCATAGACCTCATCAGCTGAGAACGCGACGACCGCCGTGCGCTTGGGCAGCTTTGTCACCTTCACCTTGCCGCCATAGCCAAGCTCTGAGAAACGCTCTCGCACATCGGTTTCCACCGACAGGTCCAGCGCCCTCAGGATCGGCCGCATCGTATCTGACCCGAGAAGCAGCGTTTCGGACCGCCCGCGTGCATTCAGGATGCGGTCTGTGAAGACGTGGCCTCGGTCGCGATCCTCGGCGAGCTGGATCTCGTCGATGGCCATGAAGTCGACCGGCTGTTGCTTCACCGGCATGGATTCCACGGTGCAGACGAAATAGCGCGCTGTTTTGGGGCAGATACGCTCCTCGCCCGTGATCAGCGCGCAATTTGCCTCGCCCTTGGCCGCCACCACCCGGTCATAGACCTCGCGGGCCAAGAGGCGCAGGGGCAGGCCGATCATGCCCGTGGCGTGGCCCATCATCCGCTCCAGCGCATAATGGGTCTTGCCCGTATTTGTCGGGCCAAGAACAGCTTTGAGAGTCATGGATGCGGGCTAGCACCGCTGTTGGGGCGGCGTCCACCTGATGCTGGACGCCGCTGGTTTGGGTCGATCAACCCCCGCGGGGGGCGTTGGCCTCTTCTGTGATGATGGGCTCAAAGCTCAGCTTGCTGGCCTGAAGGGTCACCTTGCCGATGTCTTCGGTGTCCGCCTCAATGCGCACCGGCACGGTCGCGCCATTGGGCAGCGGGGCGAGCCACATGCGCAGGGGCCCGTTGATGCCCGCCAGATTGTCCTCGCCGGGCTCGGAGCGCTCCTTGAAGCCAGCCACTTTCTCAAGTGTCACGTGACATTCGATCGCCTCGCCGCGCCAGGCGTCAGAGCGCACATTCTTCATGCCCGCATATTCCAGATGCATGTGAAGAAGCTGGCGTCCATCAAACACCTTGATCGGCCCGCCACAGGGGTCGGCATCTGTGTCGCGTGGCTCAAGCCCGAAATTCACCAGCGCCGAGATCGGGTCGAGCGCGTCGATCTTCTGGTCCGGCGTGGCGGGCGGATCGCCCAGATTGCCAAAGGCGGGCGTGACATCGGCGGCCACATCGCTGGAATTCCAGACCAGTTCGACGCGGCGGTTCTTCTTCCCGTCGGAGTTCTGCGAGACATAGGCATAAGGGGCGAGACCATCCCCGCGCACATATCCGGTGGCCGACAGGCCAAGGTCATAGTCGACAAGCACGTCGGCAAGGCCCGTCGTCTTCACCGCAGACGTGATGCGGTAGGTGTCTGGCTGCAGCTCCGTGGTGAAGCGCGCCTTGCCTGTCACGGGAATGATGAACAGCCAGGCCGAGGCCTTCAGTTCATAGGTGAACTTCACCGGCTGGCCATCGCGGATCGACGCCAGGGGCGTGTCCGGGCGGGTGGAGGCGGTATCGGTGACGCCAGGGGCTGCCAGGAGAAGGGCTGCAGCGGCACTGGCACAAAGGGCACGTTTCATGGGCGAACTCCTCGGGGTCGCTACTCAACTAGAATGCGCTCTACGACCTGCCAATTCAATCCAGCCTGAACGGCTATGCCTTGTTTCGGCCGCCATTGATACGGTTTGCGCCTCAATTGCCTGTGAACTTCGGGTTGACGCCGCGCCGCGCCTTGCATAGTAAGCGCGCTTTCGCGGAAACACGCAGAATTTCAGAAAGACGGGGCTTCCCATGTCGCGCCAGTGCGAATTGACCGGTACCAAACCCATGGTTGGCAACAATGTCAGCCACTCGCAGGTGAAAACCAAGCGCCGGTTTGAGCCAAACCTGGTTCGCGTCACGCTTCATTCTGAAGCTCTGGACCGCAACTTCCAGCTTCGCATTGCCGCAAAGGCCCTGCGCACAGTCGACAAGCTCGGCGGCCTGGACGCGTTTCTCGCCAAGGCGAAAGTCGACCAGCTGTCGGACCGCGCCGCAAAGATCAAGCGCGACATCGAAAAGAAAGCTGCTGACGCTTAAACCGCGCTGAGGGGTCATGCATGGCCCAGGACACGCCCCGGCAAATTGGCCCCTGGTCCGTGCGCAGCGCGCAAGAGCGCTATAGCAATCCCTGGATTCGCATCGAGCACAGCGAGGTCGTCCATCCTGACGGCAGCGATGGCATTTACGGTGTCGTGCGCTTTGCCAATGTGGCGGTGGGCGTGTTGCCAGTGTTCGAGGATGGCAGCGTCCTGCTCGTCGGACAGCACCGATTTCCGCTGGACCGCTACAGTTGGGAACTGCCCGAAGGCGGCGGACCGATTGGCGCAGACCCACTGGTTTCCGCAAAGCGGGAACTGCTGGAAGAAACCGGGTATGAGGCGGCGAACTGGTTGCCGCTGATTGACTTTGACGTCTCGAACTCCGTCACGGACGAGGTCTCAAGCTGCTTTCTCGCCTACGGACTGACCCCCGGCAACGCCGAGCCTGAGCCGAGCGAAGAGCTGGCGCTCAAGTGTGTCCCGTTCGCAGAATTGTTCGCCATGTGCCTGGATGGGCGCGTGCGCGACAGCCTTACCCTCGTCATGGCGCTGACAGCACAGGCCAGGGCCCAGCGTGGCGAATTGCCCGACGCCTTGGCCCGTCATCTGATCTGCGCATAGCACTTAGCGCCAAGGAAAAGCTTGCCCGCGCTCGCCCAGAGGTCCACATCCTCGCCGGTGTGAAGTGGGAGCCCCCATGGCCGACAGCGCCAGCCAGCCAACAACGCCAGACGTTGCGACCACGCCCCAAGCCCTGACCATGGGCACGGGCGAATTTGTCGTGATGATTGCAGGTCTGATGGCGCTCAATGCCCTTGCCATCGACGTGATGCTGCCCGCGCTGGACGAGATTGCCGCTGATCTCGGTGTGGCCGCCGCCAACGACCAACAGCTTGTGATCTATGCCTACATTGCAGGCTTCGGCGTGCCACAGCTTGTCTGGGGGCCGCTCACAGACCGTTATGGCCGCAGGTCCATCGTATTCATGGCGCTGGCAGGGTACGCGCTCACGGGCCTGGCCTGCATGTTCGCGCCCAGCTTTTCGATGCTTCTGGCCATGCGCTTTGCCCAAGGCGTATTCGCTTCGGCCTGCCGCGTGGTGGCCGTCTCCATCGTCAGGGACATCTTCGCGGGTCGCGGCATGGCGCGGATCATGTCTCTGGTGATGACCATTTTCATGGTGGTGCCGATCCTCGCGCCTTCCATCGGGCAGGCGATCCTCTTCTTCGCGCCGTGGGGCTGGACCTTCGGGGTGCTCACCATCACCGCGCTGATCATCGCTGTCTGGGCCTGGTTCCGGCTGCCCGAGACCTTGCCCGAGGACCGCAGGCGCCCGTTCAATCCGTCCCAGACCGTCCGCAACTATATCGAAGTGTTCTCCGATCCTGTGACGCTCGGCTACATGCTCGCCTCCGGCGTGATCTTCGGGTCGCTGTTCGCGTTCATCGGATCGTCAGAGCAGGTGATGACCGAAGTGTTCGGCCTGGGCGACAGTTTCGTGCTCTGGTTTGCCGGCGTGGCGGGCGTGCTTTCGATTTCGAATTTCACCAATTCCCGCCTCGTGGAAAAATTCGGCATGCGCCGGATGAGCCAGAGCGCGCTGGTCGCCTTCATTGCGCTGGGCATCGTCCTGATCACGTTGATGAACACGATCGGGCCGGTTTTCGCGGTCTTTTTCCCGCTGTTTGCGTTGATGTTCGGGTGCTTCGGCATGATCGGGTCGAACTTCAACGCCATGGCCATGGAGTCCCAGGGCCAAATCGCCGGCACCGCCAGCGCGGCCTACGGCTTCTTCACCACCACCATGTCCAGCTTCATCGGCTGGATGATCGGCAGCCAGTATGACGGCACGGTCACGCCCTTGCTCACCGGCTTTGTCGTGCTCGGCATCACCTGCATGGTGATCGTCGGCATCGTGGAAAAGGGCAAATTCTTCCAGTGCCGTTAAGGTTTTCGGCCATTCCATCAAGGAAGCCGAAAGAGACCCAAAGCTAGTTTCCGGGCACGTCGCGCGCGCCCCGGAGCTGGTCATGAAGGACTTGTCGTCCTCCCGAGTCTTGCAAAATCTCATGTCCGCCAGCCCGCTGGCCGTTGCGGCATATCTCTTTGCGATTGCCGCCGTCGCCACCTGGCTCAGCCTTGCCCTGTGGGCCAATCTCGATGCGGGTCAGGCTCGCCACATGCTGTTCATGGACGAGCTGATCTCCTTCGACGGGGCAGAGGCGATCCGCAATGCCGACACGCCCTTCCACGCCGTGCGCGAGGCTGTGCTGAACGACCAGCGCTACGGGCGCACCATGTTTTACCTGAGCTTTGTCGCCAGCACCGTCGGCGACGTCTTTGGCGGTGAGCAGGGCAAGATCCTCGCCACCCGCATGGCGTTTGCGCTCGTCCTCTGTGCGGGCATTTGCCTGTTATCCTGGACGCACTTGAAAACGCCGCTTGGACGCGCAGGCGCCATCGCCGCCGGGCTGGCGATCCCGTTCTCCAGCTATTACGCCACCATGCCAAAGCCTGATCCGCTCATGGTCTTCTTCCTCGCCGCATATCTGTGGGCCTGGAACCGCAAGGGCATTGGTCTCGGCTATCCCATGATCTGGCTTGGACTGGCCTTCGGCGCAAAGATCGCTGCCATCCCAGCGGTCGTTGTTCTGATTGCGATGGCGTTTGGCCAGGTTTACCTGACGGGCCAAGGCATCACCCAAACGATGAGGAAGGACACCATCGTCGGCTTCCTGGCAGGCTGGCTGATGTCTGTTCCTGCCATCATCGCCAGCATTCCAGGCGGGCTGCGCGCCTATCTGGACCAGACCTGGCTGAACACGGGCCACGCCATGGACATGGAAGGCATCGGCCTCCTCGACTGGCTGGGCTTGCTGCACCGGACCGCCTTCTTCGGTCCCGGCCTCGCCACAGCGCTCGTTCTGGCCGCTTTTGCGGGTATCATCCTGCTCGCCATCTGGACGGCGTCCGGTCGTCCGCTCTCTGTCGACAGGCTCCTTGGCAATGCCCGCGCACTGGCCCGCAGCGACATGTACCTGCCGTTTGCCTGTGGATTGGCCGGCGCGGCCATGCTGGCGGCCATCATGATTTCGACCCAGCGTCTCTGGCAGTTCTACCTCTTTCCTGGAACGCTTCTGGTCACGGTCGCCACGGTTGCCGCGCTCGAATATGTCGTGCGTGCCAAGCGGGGTCTTTCACCGCGCTTGCGCACCGTTGCAGCTGCCTTCGGTGTGAGCGCAGTTCTGGCCAGCACAGCGGCGGGCAGCGTCCATACCTATTCAGACTTCGAGACATTGGCGTCCCGCTCGGACACCGAATACTACCGCTTCAAGGAGCGCGCCCACGCGGCCATCACGCAGATCGCCGAACGGGAAGCGGCCGCGAGCGACGCAGAGCCTTTCCAGATCGTCTACAATGCCAGCCTCTGGCACCCGTCTGACACGGATGCGGTCAACTATATCGAGTTCTACACCGCCTTCTGGCACTGGCACCTCGAGCTCGACATAGTGGGCCTGATCGACGCGGATATGTCGCTCGAGAACGCGCCAGAGGCCTTCAGAACCCTGCCCAAGCGCGTTCGTGCGCAGGACGTTCTCCCCCTCCACACTGACATTGATGGGCCATGCACGAAGGCGCCCTGTTACCGCCAGATCCCGTCGGGCGTCGACGGTCTGTACCTTTTTCGACGCGCGCCCGAGGCCGACCCTGGCGCACGTGTTCAACGCCCCGCCCTGCGCCCTGCCACAACCGGATAATCGACCCAGATGCCTGAGACACCGCTCAACCGCCCGCCCCTTTCGCTCGTCATTCCTTGTTATAACGAGGCCGCGAACCTGCCTGGGCTGGTGGCCCGTTGCCTCGTGCTCGCAGGCAGCACGGGCGGCGAAGTGATCCTCGTCGACAATGGCTCGAGCGACGACACGCCAGCTGTGCTGCAGAAATTGCTGGCAGGACAAAAGGCTGTGCGCAGTGTGCGCGTGGATGAGAATCAGGGCTATGGCCATGGCATCGCCCAGGGCCTGCACGCGGCGCGCGGTGAGGTCATCGGCTGGACCCATGCCGACCTGCAGACCGACCCCATGGACGCAGCCCGCGCGCTGCGGGTCTTCCAGCAGTTCGAGACGCCGGAGCTGCTCTACGTGAAGGGTCTGCGCAAGGCACGCCCGCTCGCCGACACGGTGTTCACCGCCGGGATGAGCGTGTTCGAAACCCTGCTCATGGGCCGCATCCTGCGCGACGTGAACGCCCAGCCAAACCTGATGCATCGTAGCGTCGTGGATGCATGGGCCGACCCGCCCAAGGACTTCTCGCTTGATCTCTTCGCCCTGGCCAATGCCAAACGCCGCAAGCTGAAAGTCGTGCGCATCCCCGTGCTGTTCCCAGAGCGCCAGCACGGCCAGTCCAGCTGGAACGTCAACTGGGCCGCAAAGCGCAAGTTCATCAA
>JBCBGD010000121.1:0-7579 GCA_038527085.1 Pseudomonadota bacterium
GTGGCGGCCGCGAAGACTGCAGAAAAACCTGCCAAGCCAGCTGACCCAGACGTTGAGCCTGCAGCCAGTTAGGCGGTTGCGGGACTAAATCCGCCGCCAGGTGGAGCCGCCGGCGCCGTCCATGACTTCGATGCCTTCGCTGGCGAGTTGGTCGCGGATGCGGTCGGCCTCGGCCCAGTCCTTGTTGGCGCGGGCCTCGACGCGGGCTTCGACCAGAGCGTCGATGCGGGCTTTCTCGTCCGCGTCGCCGGTCTGCTCCCAGTGGCTGGGGCTTTGCTGCAGGAGGCCGAGCAGGTCGCCCGCATCGAGCAGGTTTGCGCGCGCCTGGGCCATGGCGGCGGGGTCTTTCTGGTCAGCCGCCGTGTTGGCCTCGGTGGAGAGGCGGGCAAGCTCGGCGAGGGCGTTCGGCGTGTTGAGATCATCGGCCAGCGCGTCATAGACGCCGGTGTCGCTGGGCTCGGCGCCTTGCTCATCCCACACGCGGCGCAGGGCGCCATAGAGGCGGTCCAGCGTCGTCTTGGCCTGGGTCAGCAGGTCGTCGGTCCAGTCCAGCGGCGCGCGATAGTGGCCCGACAGGAGCGCAAAGCGGATCACCTCGCCTGGCCAGTCACCGCGCAAATCCTTCAGCAGAACGACATTGCCAAGCGATTTGCTCATCTTCTCCCCGCCCATGTCGAGGAAGCCATTGTGCAGCCAATAATTCGCCAGCGGCGCACCATGGGCGCACTCTGACTGGGCGATCTCGTTCTCGTGGTGGGGGAATTGCAGGTCGATGCCGCCGCCATGAATGTCGATGGTCTCGCCCAGATGCTTGGCCGCCATGGCCGAGCATTCGATGTGCCAGCCGGGCCGGCCGCGCCCCCAGGGGCTGTCCCAGATCGCGTCCTCGGGCTCGCCGGGCTTGGCGAACTTCCAGAGCGCGAAATCGGCTGGATCGCGCTTGTTGCTGTCGACATCCACGCGCGCGCCGGCCTCATTGTCGTCGAGGTTGCGCCGCGCCAGCTTGCCATAGTCGGCCATGGACGGGACGTGGAAGTACACCCCGTCCTCGCAGGCATAGGCGTGGTCCTTCTCCACCAACGCGGCGATCAGATCGAGCATTTCGTCGACATGCTCTGTGGCCCAGGGGATCACGGTTGGGGGCAGGACGTTGAGGGCTGCGAGATCGGCCTCATAGGCGGCGGCGTATTGGGTCGTGACTTCGTCGATCGCCACGCCCTCATCCACGGCCCTGGCGATGATCTTGTCTTCGATGTCCGTGATGTTGCGGGCATAGACGACCGAATCCTCGCCATATTGGCGGCGCAGAAGGCGAAACAGCGTGTCGAACACCACGGGTGGGCGGAAATTGCCGATGTGGGCGTAATTGTAGACCGTCGGCCCACACACATACATCGTCACCCGGCTGGGATCGACGGGAACGAAGGCCTGTTTGGCGCGCGCGAGCGTGTTGTAGAGCTGGATCGGCATGGCCGCGGAGATGACCGAAATTCGGGGCTGAAACAAGCCGCGACCAAGAAAAAAGCAAGCCGCACTCATCCAACCGCAAGGCGAGTGCGTAACACGTCATGGTAATGTGCGAAGACCGCCAGCAATGGTGCGCGCAACGCCGTCAACAGGGACGCGTTCCCCTGCGGGAAGCTGGAAACAGGCACGATCTGTGCCTAAATTGAACTCGTCACCCTGAGGGTAACAACTCGGGCGGGCGTTAAGTCCGGGCTCCGTTTGGCAATGAGGCCATCGGTTCAGCCCCGGCTCGACCCTCGTCCCTCAGTGAAGGAAACGCCACCATGGCCATGGACGCCATTACTCCGAAAGATATTATTGTGCGCTCTGACGAAGTGAAACGCCCGACGCAAGCAGAGGCAGAAGAAGCTGTGCGCACGCTACTCGCTTGGGCGGGAGACGATCCACAACGTGAAGGGCTGATCGATACGCCGAAGCGCGTGGCGAAAGCATATCGCGAGTTTTTCGCCGGCTACGAAATGGATCCGGCTGCGGAACTCGGCCGCACGTTCGAAGACGTGCAGGGCTATGACGACATCGTCATGTTGACCGATATCGACGTTGAGAGCCACTGCGAACACCACATGGTTCCGATCCTCGGCAAGGCACATGTCGCCTATATGCCGACCGACGCCGTGGTGGGGATTTCCAAGATTGCGCGTGTTGTGGAGATCTTCTGCAAGCGCCTGCAAACTCAGGAAACGCTCACCCAGCAAGTGTGCGATGTCATCTCGGATACGCTGAACCCGATGGGGGTCGCGGTTCTGATTGATGCCAAACACCAGTGCATGACCACCCGCGGTGTGCATCACAAGAATGTGGCCACGATCACGACCCAGTTCACCGGCGTTTTCAAGACCGACCAGGACCTGCGCAATCGCTTCCTGAGGCTTGCGGGCAAGTAGGCGCTGCGGCTCCAGATAAGACTCAGAAAGGCCCGCCAACGTGCGGGCCTTTTTCGTTGCCTCACACTCAGGACTGGCGTTACAACACCGCCTCACGCGGGCGTGGTGAAATTGGTAAACACAACGGACTTAAAATCCGTCGGCCGTAAGGCCTTGCCGGTTCAAGCCCGGCCGTCCGCACCAGTTTGAGCGAACGAGGGTCACCATGGGCCGAACGCTTGGGATCATCTGGATCGTGTTTGCCATCCTGGGCGGGGTGGCCAGTGGCTACTCGCAGGTGGCGGGGATGGGCGCTGACGCCGTGTCGTCGGTCGCGAGCTTCGCCACAACGTCGCTTTGGAACATTTTGACGGCCATCGCGATCGGATTGACCTACTGGCTGATGTCGAAGGCCAGCGCCTCGGCCGTCCCGATCATCTTTGGATGGATCCACCTCGTCTTCTATGCGCTCGGGTCAGGCGTCTACGCATACGCCAATCTTCTCCGAAACAGCGCGATCCGCGGCGAGACCGAGTATGCCACCGTCGGTATCGCCTACAGCGCGAGTGCAGGCCTGCAGATCATAGGCAGTTTGATCTTCATCATCGCGCTGATCGTCGCCCTGGCGAGCGAGCGGCACCGGCCATCGTCTGCAGAGTTCTAACCTTGCTCGCGGCCGCGGGCGGTGACCGCCTTGCGGGCCGCTTCAACGCTTTCGGGCGTCACGCTGCGGGCATGTTCCACGCTGCGCTCGATCTCGAGCTTGAGCCCCTCTCCGAAGGAAGCGGCGAAGCCGTCGTCGATCACGCGTTTGTAGTTTTTCAGGAGCACCGGATCGCAGCTTGCCATGTCATGGCCGAGTTTGATCGCGGCGGGCAGCAGTTCGTCGGCCTTATAGACCCGGTTGACGAGACCCCAGTCTGCGGCGGTCTCTGCGTCCAGGAAATTGCCTGTGAACGACAGCTCCTTGGCGCGCGAGATGCCGATCAGGCGTGAGAGTTTCTGGCTGAGGCCCCAGCCGGGCATGATACCGACGCGCGCATGGGTGTCTGCGAACTTCGCGTTCTCGCTGGCCAGCAGCACATCGCACATCAAGGCAAGCTCGAACCCGCCCGTGATGGCGAACCCGTTGATCGCGCCGATGATCGGCCAGGGAAACGCGGCCAGGCCTTCATTCAGGTCGATTGAGCCGCCATCGGCGCCCAGCGCGAAGCCCGTCTCGCCAGCCTCTTTCAGGTCTACGCCTGCGGTGAAGGCACGGCCATTGCCGGTCAGCACGGCGGCGCGGACGGTGTCGTCGGCGGCAAGGTCAGCGAAAGTCTTCACGATTTCAGCGCGCAACGCCCGGCTCAGCGCGTTCAGCGCATCAGGGCGATTCAGGGTCACGATGGCGACGGGGCCGTCGCGTTCGACCAGAACGATTTCTTCTGACATGGCATTCCTCCCACAAGCTCTTATCTTCTGCTGCGCAAGCTTAACGCGGGCACAGGCCCTGCCAAGGAGACAGTCGACGTGACCCAGCGCGAAGCCCCTCCCCCTGCCGATGTGAACTACACATTTTCGGAGACTGAGCTCGAACAGCTCAAACCCTTCGGAAAGGTGCGCGCCCATGAAAAAGGCGAGCTTCTGGTTAGCGAGGGAGAATCCCGGATCGACATGCTGGTGACGCTCTCTGGCCAGACAGACATCATCGTCGAGACGCCGGACGAGGGCCCGCGGCGGGTCGGCTATATGGAGACAGGGCAATTTGCCGGCGATCTCGGCGTGCTGACCGGTCAGGCGTCACTTGCCCGTGTTGAGATGGGCGAGAGCGGGGAGCTGCTGCACATCCCTTTTGACAATTTCCAACGCCTGCTCGTTGAAAACTCTGCACTTTCAGACGTGTTTGTCCGCACACTGACCGCCCGGCGCGACTTTGGCCGCACCCGCGGCGTCGCCTCAGTCCTGATCATCGGCGATGCGCAGGACCGCACCGTGTTCGCCACACGCGACCTGCTGACCAAGCACGCCATCCCACACACCTGGCTCGCACCCGATGTGGACGGCGTGGCCAAGCGGATCATGGAATCGCGGGGCATCGACAAGGCTGACCTGCCCGTGTGCGTGCGCGGGTCCTCACAGGTGTTGGTCAAGCCGACGATAGAGGACCTGTCGAAGACGTTCGGGCTGGACCTACTCCCAGACGGCGCGTGCGCAGACGTCATCGTGGTCGGTGCGGGGCCTGCTGGGCTTGCCGCATCGGTCTATGCCGCGAGCGAGGGGCTGAGCGTGCTGACGCTCGACACGGACGGCCCCGGCGGGCAGGCGGGCACATCGTCGAAGATCGAGAATTATCTCGGCTTTCCCATGGGCGTGTCGGGCCGGGAACTGGCAGAGCGCGCCAGCGTGCAGGCCCAGAAGTTCGGCGCAAGGATCGCCAGCCCCGCCAAGGGCAGCCAGCTCAACCGCGAAGAAGACGGCAATTACTGTCTCAGCCTGCGCGACGGGCGCGCGCTGAAGTCCCGCGCGGTCGTCATCGCCACGGGCGCGCAGTACCGAAAGCTGCCGATCGAGAACCTCGAGCGGTATGAAGGCCGGGGCATTTATTACGGCGCCACGCCGATGGAGGCGCAGCTGTGCGGGGGCCAGGAAGTGGCCGTGGTCGGCGCGGGCAACTCTGCCGGCCAGGGCGCAGTGTTCCTGTCGCAGACCGCCAAGGCAGTGCATGTGGTGTATCGCCGGGCGGACATCCGCGAGACCATGTCCGAGTATCTTGTGCGCAGGCTGGAGGAGACGCCGAACATCCACCTGCACCCGTCTGCGGAGATCAAGGCGCTGCATGGGGTCGATGGCGCCGCGCCCGACGAAGACCGCCTGACCGCTGTCACCTGGGATACACCAGAAGGAGACAAGACCTCACCCGTGGGCTTCGTGTTCCTGTTCATCGGGGCCGCGCCGTTCACCGAATGGCTTCCGGACTCCGTCTGCCGGGACGAAAAGGGCTTCCTGAAGACAGGCGCGGCTCTTGGACCGGCGGACCTTGTGCGGGCGGGATGGTCGCTCGACCGGATGCCGAGCAACTATGAGACCAGCTGGCCGCGCGTCTATGCCGTGGGCGATGTGCGCACAGGCTCGGTGAAGCGTGTCGCCTCGGCCGTGGGCGAGGGCTCGGTCGTTGTCAGCGACGTGCACAAGGCGCTGGCAGACGCCTAACGCCCCGAGCGATGTCCGGGGAAATGGAAGAAATCGTCCAGGGGCCGCCCGCCGAACGTCGTGCGTGCCCAGAGCCAGATGGCGATGAGTGAACCGATCGCGGCGAAGCCGAATTTGGCGGGTGTCAGGACGGTCTTGAGCGCGAGGATCTCAGGGTCGCCGGTCAGCGCGATCACCTGCACCACGTTTTCAGCGATGTCGAAGCCAGCTGCCGCCAAGATCGGCAGGGCATAGAGCCCACCGCGTGGCGCGCCGTAGCGAAAGCATAGCCCCGCAACGAAAATGCCATAGGCGAGCGGATAGAGCATATCGACGCCCGCCGAGAGATAGAGGTGGATGCCAACCGCATTGGGCCGGCTCTTGATCAGCATCAGCGCGTCCTGGGCCGCCGCGCCCGTCAGCTGAAAATCGAGGAGGGTACCCCCTGTGCCGGGCACAAAGAAGGTGTGGATCACCAAATGGGTAACGACCATGATGGTGCCGGAAACGGCCAGGACAGGCAGCGTTCCGAGGCGGCGCAGCATCAGTCCGCCGGTCCGTCCAGCGGCTGTGGCTCGACGCCCACTCCGCGCATGATCTTGCAAATGCGCTCTTCTGCGGTGGCCAGCGCTTCGGGGTCCGTGCCCCGCGCAACGATCTGCACGCCATTGTCTTCCATGGAGCGGAACCAGGGGTAGGAACCGAAGCTGACGTTTGGCATGTCCTCGGCCGCCTCCCCCAGTTGCTGGGCAATGTCGCCCTCGCGCAGGCCCTTGCCGCGCACCGTGATGGACTCGACAACGGCCCCGCCTTCGAGCCTGTGGCCAATGTCGCCCAGCATGCCCCGCACGATGGCAGGCACACCCGCGAGCGTGAACACATTTTCCATCTGGAAGCCCGGCGCGCCTGAGACAGGATTGCTGATCAGGCGTGCGCCATGGGGAATGCGCGCCATGCGCTGGCGGGCCTCGGTGAACTCGGTCTCCATTACGGCGTAGCGCTTGGTCAGGTCCGCCATAACGTCAGGATGCTTGCTGATCTCAACGCCGAAGGCTGCCGCGATCGCATCGGCGGTGATGTCATCATGGGTCGGACCAATGCCGCCCGTGGTGAACACGTAGGTGTAGCGCGCGCGCAGGGCGTTGACCGCGGCGACGATGTCGTCCTGGGCGTCGCTGACAATGCGGGCTTCCTTAACAGGGATGCCGATCGGCGCGAGGAAATCTGCGATCTGCTGCAGGTTGATGTCGCGGGTGCGGCCGGAGAGGAGTTCGTCTCCGATTAGCAGGACGGCGGCGGTCGGATCACTCATCGCTGACCATCGCATCATAGACCAGTTCGGCCGATTTCTGACGGAAATCGACAGGCGGCGCGCCAGCGCGGAAACGCTGGATCATGCCGATGAAGATGAGATCGTTTTCCGGGTCGATCCAGTACCAGGTACCAGCCGCCCCGCCCCAATAATGTGTGCCGGGGCCGTATCCGCGGTCGGTTGCCGGTGGGCCGTCGACCGTGCCAACGCCGAGGCCGAAGCCCATGCCGCCGATTTCCCGGCCCATGATGCCGTCGGTGAAGATGGACTGGTCATCGCGCAGTACGTTTGCGGTGAGCAGGTCTACGGTTTCGGGCTGTAGGATGCGCACCTCTCCAAGAGCGCCGCCTTCGAGCAGCATCTGAGCGAAACGGGCATAGTCATCGAGCGTGGAGACCATGCCGCCGCCGCCGGATTTCATGCCGACCATGCCTTCGCGAAAGGCCACCCAAGGCGCAGTCATCACGACGTAATCTTCGGTTTCCGGGTTCCAGACCCAGACATCCGAGAACCGGTCATAGTCTTCCTCGGGCACCACAAAGCCCGTGTCATCCATGCCGAGGGGGCCAAACAGCCGCTCTTCCAGGAAGGCGTCAAAGCTCTGCCCGCTGATCCGCTCAATGATGACGCCCTTGATGTCGCTGGCGACCGAATAATACCAGTTATCTCCGGGCTCCATCAGCAGCGGGGTGTCGGCCACAATGCC
>JBCBGD010000122.1:0-7493 GCA_038527085.1 Pseudomonadota bacterium
CGACAATCCTTACTTCCACGAACTGAAAGGCGACATCCTGTTTGATGCGGGCCGTCCAGGAGAAGCAGTCGAGTCGCATCAAAAAGCAGTCGACCTGAAACCGCGCCAGGCCCTGCTGCTCATCCGCCTTGCGCAGTCTCTGTCCGCCCGCGGCGAGGAGGGAGACCATGCCGCCGCCGAGGATGCCCTGCGCGAAGCCTTGATCATCGAGCAGGACAATGCCTTCGCCTGGCGCCAGCTCGCCATTTCGGTCGAAGCCCAGGGGCGCACGGCGGAAGCCCAACTCGCCATTGCCGAGTCGGCCTACTTCATCGGCGACATTCCGCGCGCAAACAGTTTCGCAGGCCGCGCCCGTAATGATCTCGACGCGGGCACACCGCTTTACCGGCGCGCGTCGGACATCCTCGCCATCACCGATCCGCGGCTGCCGGAAAACCGCGACTACTATCGGCGCAGTAGGCCCTGAGCGCACTCTCGCTCACACAATCGTCATGCCTTCGCCTGAAGGCTCTGCATGGACGGGGCTTTGAAAGGCTGGCATGGGGCCCATGTCAAAGACAGAGGCAAACAATCCAAGGGTTTCTCGATGATCCAGAAGCTTTCCATGGCCGCCGCGGCCCTCACTACGCTGGTTCTGTTGCCGGCTTGCGCCCAGGAATCCCAGGCCGACGCCGCCGAAGTCATGACCCGCGCTGAGGTGCAGGAAATCATCCGTGACTATCTGATGGAAAACCCCGAGGTCATCGAAGAAGCGCTGGTGGAGCTTAGCGCGCGTCAGAAGGCCGAGGAGGACCGCAAGGCGCGCGAAGCGCTCGCAGAGAATGTGGACGCGCTGTATCAGAACGCCTCTGATTTCACCATTGGGCCTGACGATGCTGAAGTGACCGTGGTGGAGTTCTTCGACTATCGCTGCGGCTATTGCAAACGCTCGGTGGATTATGTCGCCGGCCTGCCTGCCAATTATGAGGGCAATGTCCGCGTCGTGTTCAAGGAACTGCCCATACTGTCGCCGCAAAGCCGTGAAGCGGCGCTGGCGGCCCTGGCCGCGGGCCAGCAGGGCAAGTATTTCGAAATGCACGTGGGCCTGATGGAGCACCGCGGCAACTTCACTTCAGCAGAGATCAACGAAGTGGCCGCCGAGGCAGGTGTAGACGTTGAGCAAATGCGCGCCGACATGGACTCTGATGCGGTGCAAAAGCAGCTTGCCGACACTTCGGCCCTGGCGCGCGATCTCGGCATCAGCGGCACGCCGGCCTTCTTCGTTGGCGACACCGCCATTAACGGCGCCAACACACCGGCCGTAACCCGCGCCATCGAAGCGGCCCTGGGCAGCTAAGCCTAGATCAAACCTGCAAGCGGCGAGGACGGATCCGCGTAACGCCGCTTGCTCATGCGTCCGGCGAGGTAGGCTTCGCGGCCCGCAATCACGGCATGCTTCATGGCGCGCGCCATACGGATCGGATCCTTGGCCTCTGCGATGGCAGTGTTCAGCATCACGCCGTCGCATCCAAGCTCCATGGCGATGGCCGCGTCCGAAGCCGTTCCGACGCCCGCATCAATGATGACAGGCACCTCTGACTGCTCGACGATCAGCCTGATGTTGACCGGGTTCTGGATGCCGAGGCCTGAACCGATCAGCGCGCCGAGGGGCATAATTGCGCAGCACCCCGCGTCCTCCAGCTTGCGCGCGAAGATCGGATCGTCTGAGCAATAGACCATCACCTGAAAGCCCTCATTCACGAGGATCTTCGCCGCTTTCAGCGTCTCTTCCATATCAGGATAGAGCGTTTTCTGGTCGCTCAGCACCTCCAGCTTCACCAGGTCCCAGCCACCTGCCTCGCGCGCCAGGCGAAGTGTGCGCAACGCCTCCTTGGCGGTGTAGCAACCCGATGTGTTCGGCAGGTAGGTGAACTCATCCGGTGAGATGTGGTCGGTGAGCCGGTCTTCGTTGGGGTTGGAGAGGTTCACCCGCCGCAGCGCCACGGTCACCATCTCTGCGCCCGCCGCGCGCGCTGCCTCGGCATTCTGGGCGTAGCTGTCATACTTTCCTGTACCGACGATCAGCCGCGAGTTGAAACTGCGCCCGGCAATGATGAGAGGATGTGTGGTCTCTGTCATCGCCATCGCTTATCGCGGGCACAGGCAACCAACAAGGCGCGGCGACGTCATAAGAGCCATTCGCGCCCGATCAGCCACCGCCCACAAACTGAACCACTTCCAGCCTGTCGCCTTCTTCGAGCAGAACTGCACCATGCTGGCTTTTCGGTACGATCTCCAGATTGCGCTCAATGGCAATGCCGCGCGGGTCGCCGCCAAGTGTCTCCACGAGCGCCGCCACCGTGGTGCCTTGCGCAATCTCGCGCGCCTCGCCGTTCAGAAAGACTTGCATTCGGGCCTCCTTTTGGCGGGTGGCAGGCTTGCCATCGATGGCAATTGCCGCCACACCCACACACGCCATGACACAGCCTATTTATGTGCTGGGCGGTCCCAATCTCAACCTGCTCGGCACACGCGAACCTGAAATTTATGGGCACACGACCCTGGATGACCTGGAAAAGCTGGTGCGCGGCCAGCCCGGCGGCGACACGGCTGTGTTTCGTCAGACCAACCATGAGGGCGAACTGGTCGACTGGATACAGGAATCCGGCCGGAGCGGATCGGTCCTCATCCTGAATGCAGCAGCCTATACCCATACATCGGTGGCGGTGCACGATGCCTTGAAGGCAATCTCGATCCCGATCATCGAGGTGCACCTGTCCAATCCGGTCTCGCGGGAAGAATTCCGCCACACCAATTTTGTAGCGCCACTTGCGCGTGCCACAATTGCGGGGCTCGGCGCCCATGGCTATGTGCTGGCAATGAATGCGGCGAACCACCTGATCAGCCTCGGAGGCAAGACCCCAACATGAGCAGCGGCAAGACAAAACTCGACACTGGCGTCATTCGCGAACTCGCGGCCATCCTGAGAGAGGCTGACCTCGGCGAGCTTGAGGTGGAACACGAAGGCCTGCGTGTGCGCGTCACCAAACCCGCCCCGCCGCCCGTTCAGACGCTCGCCCCTGCCGCAGCTCCGACCGCCATGGTTGCAGCGCCCGCACCGGCCCCACTGCCCGCCCCCGCTGCCCAGAGCGTCTCGTCCGATACCGGCCCTGTGGTCATGGATGAAAACACTGTCACCTCACCCATGGTCGGAACGGTCTATCTCTCCCCTGAGCCAGGCGCGAAAGTGTTCGTCAATGTCGGCGACAAGGTGAAAAAGGGCGACACGGTCATGCTGGTCGAAGCGATGAAGACCTTCAATCCGGTCGAGTCGCCCCGGTCGGGAACCGTGACCAAGATCGTGGTGGAGGACGCCCAGCCGGTCGAGTTTGGCGAGCCCTTGATCGTCATTTCCTAAACGCGCAAGGACACCCAGAGACATGATCGAAAAAGTCCTTATCGCGAACAGGGGCGAGATCGCCCTGCGCATCCACCGCGCCTGCAAGGAAATGGGCCTCAGCACAGTTGCGGTTCACTCAGAGGCCGACGCCGACGCAATGGCCGTGCGCCTGGCCGACGAAAGCGTCTGCATTGGCCCTGCCCCGTCAGCCCAATCTTACCTGAAGAAATCGCAGATCATCGCCGCGGCTGAAATCACCGGCGCGGACGCGATCCACCCTGGCTATGGCTTCCTGTCAGAGAACGCACAGTTTGCCGAAATGGTCGAAGCCCACGGGCTGATCTTTATCGGGCCAAAGCCCGAGCACATCCGCGTCATGGGCGACAAGATCGCCGCCAAGCAAGCCATGATCGATGCCGGCGTGCCCGTGGTGCCCGGCTCCGATGGCGGACTCGACAGCGTCAGCGCGGCCAAACGCGTGGCCAAGAAGATCGGCTATCCTGTGCTGGTGAAGGCGGCAGCCGGCGGCGGCGGACGCGGCATGAAAGTGGCGCGCAGCGACAAGGAACTCGACGTGGCGGTGAAGACTGCCAAGACAGAGGCCAAAGCGGCCTTCGGCGATGATGCAGTCTATCTCGAGAAGTATCTGGAGCGCCCGCGCCACATCGAAATCCAGATCATCGCCGACGAGCACGGCAATGTCTGCCATCTCTGGGAGCGCGATTGCTCGCTGCAGCGCCGCCACCAGAAAGTCTTCGAAGAGGCGCCCTCGCCGGCTCTGAACCAGGCCCAGCGCGATGACATCGGCATGATCGTGGCGCGCGCCGTGGCCAAGCTCGGCTATCGCGGCGCAGGCACGATGGAGTTCCTCTACGAAGACGGCCATTTCTACTTCATCGAGATGAACACCCGTATTCAGGTCGAGCATCCGGTCACCGAGATGATCACAGGGATCGACCTGGTGCGCGAGCAGATCCGCGTTGCCGATGGTGCGAAACTCTCCTTCACCCAGGACGAGGTGATCCTCGTCGGCCATGCGATCGAATGCCGGATCAATGCCGAGCATCCCGAGACGTTCGTGCCCAGCCCCGGGACGATCACGGGCTTCCACCCACCCGGCGGGCCGGACGTGCGCCTCGATAGCGCCGCCTATGCCGGCTACAAGATCCCGCCCCACTATGACAGCCTGATCGGCAAGCTGATCGTGCACGGGCGCACGCGCAATGAATGCGTCATGCGTTTGCGCCGCGCGCTGCAGGAAATGGTCGTCGATGGCGTTGAGACGACCCTGCCGCTGCACCGCCGCCTGGTCGAAGAAAAAGACGTGATCGACGGCAATTACGATATTCACTGGCTGGAGCGCATGCTCGAGCGCGGTTAGTCTGGCGTCCATGAGCCAGCGTCTGGACACGGCCGAACTGCTCCGATGCTATCGCCGCGGGATCTTTCCCATGGCGGAAAGCCATGACGATCCGCGCCTGTTCCTGGTCGATCCTGACCTTCGCGGGATTATCCCACTCGATGCCTTCCACGTGCCCAAGCGCCTCGCTCGCACCGTGCGCCAGGACCGGTTTGACGTCACCATCAATCGCGCCTTCGCAAGGGTGCTCGAAGGCTGCGCTGCTCCAGCGGAGGGACGCGAAACCACCTGGATCAATCCGCTGATCCACAATCTCTATAGCGGCCTGCACCGGGAGGGGCATGCCCACTCCGTCGAGGTTTGGCAGGACGGCCGGCTGGTGGGCGGACTCTATGGGGTGGCGATTGGCGGCGCGTTCTTCGGCGAGAGCATGTTCTCGCGCGCCACCGATGCCTCAAAAGTGGCGCTCGTTCATCTCGTCGCGCGGCTCCTGCGCCAGGGCTACGTCCTGCTGGACGCTCAGTTTCACAACCCACACCTTGAACAGTTCGGGCTGATCGAAATCATCCGCGCCGACTTCAAGGAGTTGCTTGCGGAAGCGCTGAAGTTGACCTGCCAATTCACCGCCCCGCCGGAAATCATGACGGGCAGCGAGGCGCTTGATCTGATCAGCCGGGCGTAGCGGGCGTTTCCACCTTCGCGCACTCGATCACCCAGACGTCATAAACAGGGTGCTCCAGCGCATTGAGGCCGGGCGAGGACGCAAACATCCAACCGGAAAAGATCAGCGGTTCGGGGTCTTCAAGCTCGGCTTGCTCGCCAAGCGGCTGCAACGAGTTCACCCTGATGAAGGCGGAGCTTTCCGGCGGCAGGTCCGGCGGGGTCTGGAAGCAGGTCTGAATCTCGACCCGCAGCGTTCCAAAGGTGACAGGCGTGCCGACCTCCATATCGATGTCGGTGAACCGTCCGGTGATCTTGTCGAGCCCGCGCAGTTTCGCCGTCTCATATTTGTTCCAGCGGATGAGAACCTGTTCGGCCTCATCTTCGTCGGCAGCCTCGCCGTCTGCTTCGCTGTCAGACGCATCTGCCGTATCATTCGCATCGGTCTCGCGCGGGGCCTCGACGATTTCAGGTTCAGGCTCGGGCTGGGCCACTGGCGCTGGTCCAAGCTCCACAGGCGCGGTCGGGTCGCGCTGTACATCTTCCGATGCGTCCGGCTCTGGCTCAGGGCCGAACAGGGAGTCGAAATCCTCCGCCAAGCGGTCGGTATCGTCCGCCGGTGGAGCTTCAGGCGCCTGCTGGGCGAGGGCAAATGCCCCCACCGCGACAGACGCGGCTAGGAAACTCAGAGCGCGAAACATCACTCGGGGTATCCGCCCAGATCATCCTGGGCAGGCTCACTGCCGCCATCATCGCCGCCGCCGCCATTCGCAAATGACGCAAACAGGGTGAGCAGGTCGACGCTACCCTGGGTATTGGCGACCATGGAGCAGCCCGTCCCATCGAACAGGGTCTCGCTAGCGCCGCACTCTCCCACCGGGCCCAGTGAAAACGCATCATAGCCGGGATCGAGCGCGATATAGGCGCCGCCGAGCAGGCCGTCTGTCTGAATCCGCGCAACAGCGTCTTCAAAGATGTTGATCCCGCTGTTCACACTCATGGTGAGCAGCGCTTCGTTAGTCTCATTGTCGAGGCGGATGGCGCGCACAACGCCGACCTTGACGCCTGCGATGCGCACATCCGCGCCGCGGTCGATGCCGGAGACGGAACTGAACCGCGCGCCGAGTTCGCGGTCAGCATCGCCTGTCGGCACATCACCGCCTCGCGCCAGCGCGAACCAGAGGAAGACTCCGGCCACAATGACCACGGCGGCGCCGATCAGTGTTTCTACGAATGACTCACGCATCAGGCGTCCAAGCCTCATAATCTGAGTAGGTTTCCTGCCGGTCGCTGCCGACATTCGAGAGCGATCCCTTGGGCTTTGACGCCAGGAGGGTGCCCGTCAGGTTGGGCTTGTGGTCTTTTTCCCAGCTCTGGCGCGGCAAGGGCGCTTCAGTCGGAGGCGTATCCACGGCGTGGTGCAGCCAGCCGTGCCATTCCGCGGGCACCTTGGATGGTTCAGCGAGGCCTTTGTAGACGACATAGCGCCGATGAAAATTCTTCGTGCCGTGGGAGGCCTTGCGGTCCTCATAGTACTTGTTGCCGAAGTCATCCTCGCCAACAAAGTTCGAGCGCCGCTTGATATCGAACAGCGCGCCGATCGTGGATCCATTCCACCAGGTGAAGAGCTTTGCGAACACGGGTTACGTCCTGATGCTTCAATCTGTCAGCAATATGGCTACGGCGCACGGCTTAGTCACCCTCGCGCTTGCTGGCAACTGCAGTGATCCAGTTCCGGGCGAGGCGCCGCATCATCGTTTCGCTTCGGCACCGACTCGCGTCAGTGTGGGACTTTGCAGATGTATTTACCGGGGATGGATCGACCATGGCAGACATCAAGAGCCTTTTCAGCGAGTCCCAAGCCTTGCCTTTGTCGCGCGTTGTTGCCTTCGCCGACCTGGCCGCAGCACCGATCTCGGCGCCGCTCGCATCTGATACAGCCTCCATCGAGGCTGCCAGCGATGCAGCCCACCTCGCCGCCGTGAAGCGTTCGGGATTGCTGTCGCTCAGCGAACAGATCGAGGGCCTTGGCGAGGCGCCTCAGGACGCTGAAATCGCGGCGCTGGTGTCCAGGGGCGTTTCGCTCGAACTGGT
>JBCBGD010000123.1:0-7473 GCA_038527085.1 Pseudomonadota bacterium
CTGCCGGCGCCAAACCGCGTCTTCAGGTCGGCCAAAACCGACAGATTGTTCAGCGGATGGATGTCGCAGGCGATGATATCGGCAAAGGCGCGGCACCGGGCGCGCTCAATCGGATCGGCGGGCAGCAGCGGCGGATCGGGATACGTCTCCTCGACCCACTCAATGATCGCCATGGACTGGCCCACCACCTGCCCGCCGGGCAGTTCCAGCGAGGGCACACGCATTTGCGGATTGAGCGCGGCGTAGTCCTGCCCGGTCTGCTCATCCTCGCCGGGCTTGATATTGATCGCCGCGCTTTCGAAGCTGACTCCTTTCAGGTTCAGCGCAATGCGCACGCGGTAAGCCGCTGACGAGCGCCAATAGGTGTAGAGCTTCAGGTCCATATCGCGCTTCCTCAGGCCAGGCTCGGCAGGTCCAGCGCCGCCACGATCGCCTCATAGGCCTCCAGCGCTTCGACCGCGAAATCGGGATCGGCAAAATCGGCTGGCGAGAGCGCATCGCGATAGGTCAGGCGGACGACCTCTTGCAGCTTGTCGATCTTCGCCTCGTCGAGGATCACACCGGAGTGTACCGCAGCCAGTTCCGCATCGGTCAACACCACGCGCAGGCGCAGGCAGGCCGGCCCGCCGCCATTGCGCATGGACTGGCGCACATCGACATAATCGACGCGGCCAATCGGCCCGTTCCCGGCCACCAGCGCCTCGCAATAGCGCGCCGTGCTTGGCGTGTCGCGCGTCTCCGTCGGCGCGACCAACACCAGCCTGTCTTCGCCCGGCATCTGAAGCAGTTGCGAGTTGAAGAGATAGCTGGAAATCGCATCGGCCAGAGGCACCTCCGCATCCGGCACCATCACAGGTTTCAGCTCAAACAGGCCCTCGCCCGCCCGGCGGAGGGCGTCCAGCGTGCCATCTGTGTCCTCAAACGCGTGCTCGTGGAAGAAGAGCGTGTCGAGCGTGCCCACGCACACGACGTCATTGTGGAAGGCGCCTGCCTGGATCGCTTTCCTGGCCTGGCGTGCAAACACGGTCCGCTCTGGACGCAGCCCATGGGCGCGCGCCACGGCCTGGCTCGCCTCAAGTGTTTGGCGCGCCGGAAAGCCGACCGTGCTTTCGCCCGCCTTTCGGCCATAGACAAACAGCTCAACGCCCTGGCTGCCATGGGTCTCGCACAGGCGCACATGGTTGGCCGCGCCCTCATCGCCAAAGTCGGGATGGGGATGCAACGCCGCGAACACCCGCGCAGGCGAGGTATTGCTGGCGGTCCTGAAAATCTGCTGCAGCACTTCGGCCGTCATCTGGTGCTCGAAACTGCGGTGGAGCATCGACACCAGGTTCGCCGCCGTCAGCTTCAGCTCACCGTCCATCGTATCGGCGGAGGGAGAGACCGTCGCCGCATTCGCCGCCCACATGGGGCTGGCACTGAATGCGACCTTCAACAGACGCGGATCAGCCTCCGCCGCGCGCGGAATGTCCCGTGCAGCATCAAAGGCGGTGTGTTCGCCGATCAGGCGCGTGTCGATGAAGGTCCAGTCATCGGGCCGCGGCTGCGGCGGCAGCACGCCCTGCACCAGGCCCGCGCGCACCATCTTGCGCATCTTCTCAAGGCCCTGGATCGCCGCCTCGCGCGGATTGGAGACCTGGCCCTCATTGGTTGCGCTGGCGAGGTTGCCATCGCTCAGCCCACCATAATTGTGGGTCGGGCCGATCAGGCCATCGAAATTGGCTTCAACGGCCTCGCTCATGCCGGAAAGCCTTGAGCCGAAAGCCGCTCAGCCGTGTCTGACACTTGGCTCGCTTGCGGCCAGGCGCAATAGTCGGCCGCATACCAGGCGCTGGGCCTGTGATTGCCCGACAGGCCCGGCCCGCCGAATGGCATCGCGCCGCTCGCGCCCGCGGTTGGCCGGTTCCGGTTCAGAATGCCAGCACGCATCTGCTCATGCACAGTGATCCAGCGCATGTCGTCATCACACACCAACCCGCCTGCGAGGCCATATTTTGTGTCATTGGCCACCTCGATGGCGCGTTCAAAGTCTGGCACGCGGATGATCTGCATCAGGGGGCCGAACAGCTCCTCGTCGGGCACGTCCGAGGCGCCTGTCACATCGATGACGCCCGCCGTGACAAAGCCGCGATCGGCCTCGGCCTGCACAAGGGGCGTCAGGATCTTTCCGCCCTTGCCCTCCAGCATGGCCTGAAACTCCACCGCTGCCTTGGCGGCGTCCGGCGAGATAAGCGGGCCCATGAAGACGCCGCCGGTGTCCCAGGACCCGATCTTCAGGCCCTCCGCGCGAGCCAGGATAGCTTCGACCACCTGATCGCCCCATGCGCCTTCTGGAAGGATCACGCGCCGCGAGCAGGAACAGCGCTGGCCAGTGGTCAGGAACGCGCCCTGCGCGGCAATGTCTGCTGCTGCATCCGCGTCCGCAGGATCCCAGACAATGAGCGGATTGTTCCCGCCCATTTCCAGCGCTAGCAGGATCTCGGGCCGCCCCCCAAAATGCTTGTGGAAGAAGGTGCCTGTCCTGGCCGAACCGGTGAACAAGAGCCCGTCAATCTCGGCTTCGAGCAAAGCGCCGCCCGTCTCACGCCCGCCTTGGACCACACCCAGGCACCCCTTCGGCAAGCCTGCCTTCTCGAAGCAGTCCACCATGATCGTCGCCACGGCTGGTGCCAGCTCAGAGGGCTTGAAGACGCATGTGTTGCCTGCCAGCAGCGCCGGAACGATATGGCCATTGGGCAAGTGGCCGGGAAAGTTGAACGGGCCGAACACGGCCATCACGCCATGGGGGCGATGGGTGAGGTGCATGCTGCCAAAGGCGGCGTCCTTCATGGCCGTGCCCGCGCGCTCGGCCTGCGCTGAAATGGACAGGGCGATCTTGCCGACCATGGCGCCCGCCTCACCGGTGGCATCCCACAGCGCCTTGCCCATGTCGCGGGCGATCGTCTCGGCAATCTCGGCTTTGCGCTCGGCGAGCGCCTCGCCATAGGCTTCGATGATGCGCGTGCGCTCTGATTGCGGCAAGCGCGACCAGCTTGTGTAGGCCCCGTGTGCGGCGGCGACGACCGCAGTCACCTGCTCCGGCGAGGCAGCTTCGCCCGACCAGACCGTCTCGCCCGTGGCCGGGCACGTGCTGGCAAAGGCCTCGCCGTGGCCTGCCTGCCAGGCGCCATTCAGATAGACATCTTGCCCGCTCATGCCTCACTCCTTGTCCAGACGCGCACGCGCTCGCCTGGCTTGATCTCCAATGCATCAAAAACGGCCGGCGCCACGGTGGCGGTCTCCTCGTCCACCTCTGCGGGAACCGAGACCACGCGATAATTCGGCAGCCTGTCGCTCGACACCAGCGCGTCCGGCGCCTTGTCGCCCACTTCGCCCGTTTGCAGCGCCACCACGCGGCTTTCGCGGATCGTTCGGATGTTCTGGCGCTCGCACTTCACCAGCGGGCCGCCATCGAAAATGTCCACCACGCGCTCAAACCGGAAGCCTTCCCATTCGAGCAGCTTCAGCGCGCCAACACCCTGGGCATGGCAGCGCCCGATTACCTCGCGCGCCTCCGGCGGCAACAGGTCCACATAGATCGGATACTTTGGCATCAGGTCGAGGATGAACTGGTTGTCGCTGATCGCCGACAGGAAGTCGGCCTCCGGAAAGCTCATGCGGAAGAAATGCCGCCCCAGGCATTCCCAGAACGGCGTCTCGCCCTCCTCGTCCACCACACCGCGCAGCTCCGCCAGCACCTGATCGCTGAACGCCTCCGGCGCTGCTGCCATTAACAGATAGCGCGACTGCGCCACCAGCCGGCCAACGCCCTTGCCGCGCATTTCGGGGCGCAGGAACAGCGTGCCGACCTCGGTGAACCCTACAAACTCATTCGTCAGGACCAGCGCGTCCATGTCGAACCGGCGATCGGCGGCCTGGCTCGCCTGGGCCAGGGTGATGATACGGTAGTTGAAGAAGGGATAGTCGATGCCCACGCCCGCCTTCACCGCGCAGCAGCCGCCCACACTGCCATCGCTGCGATCCTCGAGCATCATCATGAACTTGCCCGACTGCGGGCGCCCGGTCTTGCCGCGGAACGCCTTGTCGGACGCCTCAAGCCGCGAGCGCAGCAGCGCCTCATTCACCGGCAGAGACGTGAAGCCAGGGCCTGACAGCTCGGCAAGGTCCATCAGGGCGCCAATATCGTCCAGCCTGGACGGTCGCATGACAAAACGCGGCTCGCTCACTCCATCAGCGCCTTGATCTTCGCCGCGTTGATGCGGCCATCGGCGATACGGTTGAGCAGGAAGGCCGACAGGCTCGCGCGCTCGGCAAAGCTGTCTGTGACCACGAACTCCTCTGCCGAGTGGATGCGCCCGCCGCGCACGCCCAGCGTGTCGACATTGGGCACGCCCGCGGCGAAGATGTTGTTGCCCTCACACACCCCGCCCGTGTCCTGGAAGGTGATGTCGAGGCCGAGCGCCTTGCCCGTCCCGCTGACCGCATCGAACAGGGCCTGCTGGGCAGCGTTGCGCGGTTTTGGCGGGCGGTAGAAGCCGCCATGGAGGTGGCCGGAAATGCCGTCGCGCGTGACCGCCTCGGCCAGGAAATGCTCCACCTGCGCCTGCGCCCAGTTTGCCGCGGCCTCATCCGGTGCGCGCGCCCCAAACCGCACCACGGCGAGGTCTGGCACGATGTTCACCGCGCTGCCGCCATCGATCGCACCGACATTGAAGGTCACGCCATGCTCATTGCCGTTCAGCCCCTCCAGCGCGAGCACAAGCGCGGCGGCGGCCTCCATGGCACTGCGCCCGTCTTCCTTGGCCCGCCCGGCATGGGCCGCGCGGCCGTGCAGCACGATGTCATAGACCGCCGAGCCCTTGCGCCCGCCGCTCATGGCGCCGGTTTCCATGGCCGGCTCATAGGTCATACCGATCAGCGCGCCGGACTGGGCCGCCTCGGTCAGGGCCTGGGCGCTGGCGAAGTTGCCGATCTCCTCATCGGGGGTGACGACGATCTGGTAGCCGACCCGTTCCTTCAGAGGCCCCGCCTCAAACGCCTTCAGCGCCTCAAGCATGACGCACAGCCCGCCCTTCATGTCGGCAAGGCCTGGCCCGTTCAGCTTGCCACCGCCGATGTCCGTGACGTCCGTGAAGGTCCCTGGCGGAAATACAGTGTCGTAGTGCCCGCTCATCACCACCTGCACGGGCGCTCCGCCCCGCGCCTTCACGCGCAGGATCGGGCCGGTTTCTATGGTTTCGGTTTCGCCCTTGTCGGTTACCTTGTCGAAGGGCTTTGCCTCTTCCAGCGCCACATGGGCGTCCAGCTCGGCAAAAGCATCAGCGAGCGTCGGTGCAAAGCCCTTCAGCCCGGCCGTGTTCCAGCTGCCCGTGTTCACTTTCGACCAGCCCACCGTGCGCTCGGTCATCGCCTCTGCGGCGTCTTCAAGTCGCTCGCGCGCGGCGCTGTCTTCTCGCGATAGTTTCGATAAATCGTCCATGTCCACTTGGTTTCACGCCCCCGCCCCGCTTTCAAGCCCTGCCCCATGTTGCAGCGCAACAACACCTGCAGAAAAGGCGCAACTGCGCTCTGGCATACGCGTTAGGCGATATGCACATGCACGCCATCACACGCCTCCCAGGAAAGACCACTCCCATGAATCTCTTCAAGAAATGCGCGCCCTTGATCGGTGCAGCGCTGGTGCTCACGGCCGGCCCCGCCCTCGCACAAAACGCCACATGGAGCGGCGAAGGTGCCTTTAACGCCGGCGTCACCACGGGCAACACCGAAACCACGGACATTGGCCTCGGCCTCGATCTCGAGCGTGCGACCCAGGTCTGGAAAGCCGCCCTTGATGCCCAGGCAGACTTCGGAGAGACCGATGGCGAGGAAACCAAGAACCGCATCTTCCTGGCCGGACAGCTCGACCGCCAGATCAATGACCGCCTCTACGGCTTTGGCCGCATCTCCTACGAGATCGACGAATTCTCAGGCTTTGAGAACCGCGCCTTCATCGGTGGCGGCCTCGGCTATGCGGTGATCGAGAGCGACGCGACCACATGGTCACTGGAAGGCGGCCCTGGCCTGAAAATCGACGAAGTGCGCGAGACCACTGTTGCCGGCGAAATCGTGCCCGCCGAGACGGTAGAAAGCTTCTCCGTCTTCGCCGCCTCGAACTTCGAGCACGCCTTCAACGAGAACGTCTCCTTCTCAAACGACACGGACCTGCTCTACGCCGAGGAAAGCACGCAGATGATCAATGTCGCGGCCCTGACCGCGAAGCTGACCGATGCCTTCTCCGCCCGTGTCTCCTTCGACGTGCGCCATGACACCGACCCGCCGGAAGGCTTTGAAAGCACAGACACCGCCACCCGCGTCGCCCTCGTCTACGCCATCGGCGGCTGAGCCATTCGGGCGCGCAACCAAGACCGACCGCAGAGAGAACTGCGGGCGGTTTGCGTTTCTGACGCATGGCGCTCGTACGGCCCACCATGCAGGCTGTTTGCATGGTTGGCTCGGCGCGAGACTCATCAAATCGAAGACTTTTCTGGGCGTTCGCCGTTGCAGGTCCGCTTCATCCCTTGAGCCTGGCGACATACGGTGTTTGGGCTATTCGGCCTGAAACCGGCCTTGCTTTGGCGGTCTTTTTCGCCTTTCCAGCCACCCTTGCGGTGTGTCTGATGGTCGTCTTCGGCGGCCTTCGCTGCAGGACAATGGAGAGACTGTCCAGCATTGCCAGCGCCGCGACCCTTCTGACACTTTTCGTATTTCCGTGGCTTGTTGGGGCGGTCTATTTCAACATCTTCACACCCGCCGGTTATGAAGCCGCTTCATCGCAGCCGGAGACCTCGATAAGCGCGTTGATCATTGCGTTTGCCGTGGGATTGCCCGTTGGTCTGCTGCCAGCGGTGGTGTTCTATTTCGGTTGCCTGTCCGCCTCAAAGAGGATCGCCTTTTCGACGTCCCCATGAGGCAGGATCAATCAAAGGTTTGAGCGTGGACGCTGGACATCTTATCCGACGGGGCTTGCCGGTGTGCCAAGCTTCCGGCCATGGACCACCGACCTCACCTCCTTCGCTGGCGCGAGATCGTGCACCCGCTCTTCTGGCCCGTGTTCTTCTGGAACCTGCGCCGGTTTGTCGTGGTGGTCGGACGGCTGCGCGCCGAGCAGGGGGACATGGGCCAGATCGCCTATGAGATCACCTGGTGGGGCGCAATCCGCATACACTGGACGTACCCTGAGGCGGAAGCTGAGTGGGATGAAGCGCTAGGCGCCTGCGCCAAGCGCATCCACCTCGCCACACTCGACGTGTTCAATCCCTACCTCACCCCACTCGCCGCAGACCCCAGCGCAGGCTGGGGTCCATCTCTGAACGGCGCTGGGTTGCACGGGTGGCTGCGTTCAGCCCTGTCGATGGACCTGTGCCCCGCATCATCGCCCAGAGATGGATACCTGCCTTCGCAGGTATCTGCGGAGCTGCTGGCGGGCGTTTT
>JBCBGD010000124.1:0-7447 GCA_038527085.1 Pseudomonadota bacterium
CCTGGGTTGAAGTCCGCGACGCCGTGAAGAAAGCCCGCCATGCTGATGCGCCCGCTGAAGGCTCTTTCCGCAAGCCGGGCGACGCGGCCACGCCAGCAGAGGCCCCTGAACAAGAGGGCGGTGAATAATGGAACTCGCAGTCAAGACACTCGACGGAAAGTCCGCCGGAAAGGCGAAACTGGACGACGCGATCTTCGGCATTGAAGACATTCGCGGCGACATCCTGCAACGCACGGTGCGCTGGCAACTGGCCAAGCGCCAGGCTGGCACGCACAAGACCCAATCGCGCTCGGAAGTGTCCGTGACCACGAAGAAGTTCGTGCGCCAAAAAGGCTCCGGCGGCGCACGCCACGGCTCGCGCAATGCGCCCATCTTTGTTGGCGGCGCTGTGGCGCATGGCCCGCGTGTGCGCAGCCATGCCCACGACCTTCCCAAGAAGGTGCGCAAGATGGCGCTGGCCCATGCCCTGTCGTCCAAGGCCAAGGACGGCTCTCTCGTCGTTCTCGATGCGGCCACGGCCGACAGCCCGAAGACGAAGGAACTTGCGGGCAAGCTGAAAGGTCTTGACCTTGAGAACGCCCTCATCATTGGCGGCGTTGAGCTGGACGAGAATTTCGCCCGCGCCGCCCGCAATATCCCGAATATCGACGTGCTGCCTGTGGCTGGCCTGAACGTTTATGACGTTCTGCGCCGCCACAAGCTGGTCGTCACCAAGGACGCCCTCGACGGCATCGAAGCGCGCTTCAACGGCGCAAAGGCGGAGGGCTAAACGATGGCTGAAGTTCAAACCCGCGACTATGACGTCATCCTGGCGCCGGTGATCACTGAGAAATCGACCCTCGTGGCCGAGGAAAACAAGATCATCTTCCGCGTGCCGCTTGAGGCCACCAAGGATGACATCAAGCGCGCCGTTGAAGGCCTGTTCAAGGTCGACGTGACCAAGGTGAACACGCTGCGTGTGAAGGGCAAGACCAAGCGCTTCCGTGGCCGCCTTGGGCGTCGCTCTGACATCAAGAAGGCCATCGTGACCCTGAAAGAGGGCCAGTCCGTCGACATCACGACGGGCCTCTAAGGGCGAGCGAGGAGAGACACCATGGCACTGAAGACATACAACCCCACCTCGCCAGGACGCCGTGAGCTGGTCACCGTTGACCGCTCCGACCTCTACAAGGGCCGCCCTGAAAAGTCCCTCACCGAGGGTCTGACCAAGAAGGGTGGACGCAACAATCGCGGCCGCATCACCGCGCGGCGGATCGGCGGCGGCGCCAAGCGCCTTTACCGGAAGATCGATTTCAAGCGCAACAAGTGGGACGTGCCCGCGACCGTTGAGCGCCTGGAATATGATCCGAACCGCACGGCCTTCATTGCGCTCATCCGCTATCAGGACGGCGAGGTCAGCTACATCGTTGCACCCCAGCGCCTGGCCGTTGGCGACACGGTGATCACGTCCACCACGGCTGACATCAAGCCGGGCAATGTGCTTCCGCTGAAGAACATCCCCGTGGGTACGATCATCCACAACATCGAGATGAAGCCCAAGAAGGGCGCCCAGATGGTGCGCTCTGCAGGGTGTTATGCACAGCTTGTCGGCCGCGAAGCTGGCTACGCGCAGGTGAAGCTCACCTCTGGCGAGTTGCGCCGCGTGCCTGACCAGTGCCTGGCCACCATCGGCGCCGTGTCCAACCCGGACAATATGAACAAGGTGCTCGGCAAGGCTGGCCGCAAGCGTCACATGGGCAAGCGCCCGTCTGTGCGCGGCGTGGTGATGAACCCGTTCGATCACCCGCACGGCGGTGGTGAGGGCAAGTCCTCCGGTGGCCGTCACCCTGTGACGCCTTGGGGCAAGAAAACCCGCGGTCCCAAGACCCGCAAGAACAAGTCGACGGATCGCCTGATTATCCGCCGCCGCAACGCGAAACGCTAAGGGAGCGAGAGAGACATGCCCCGTTCCACATGGAAAGGCCCGTTCGTCGATGGCTACCTGCTGAAGAAGGCAGAGGCCGCGCAGAACGCCGAGAAGCGCACCGTGATCAAGACCTGGTCGCGCCGCTCCACCATTATGCCCCAGTTCATCGGCCTGAACTTTCAGGTCCACAACGGCAACAAGTTCGTGCCCGTGCTCGTGAGCGAGGAGATGGTCGGCCACAAGTTCGGTGAGTTTGCACCGACCCGCACCTATTACGGCCACGGCGCCGACAAGAAAGCGAAGAGGAAGTAGAGATGGGTAAGCCCAAAGCTCCTCCGAAGCAGGCCTCCAATGAGGCGCGCGCTGTGCTCCGCATGCATCGCGGCAGCCCGCAGAAGCTCAACCTCCTGGCTGAGCAGATTCGCGGTCTGAAAGTTGAGCGTGCGATCAACGAGCTCTCCTTCTCGCGCAAACGCCCGGCCGACGCCGTGCTGAAGTGCCTGAAGAGTGCGATCGCCAATGCCGAAAACAATCATGACCTCGACATCGACTCCCTCGTCGTTGCCCAGGCCCATGTTGGCAAGAACCTCGTGATGAAGCGCATCCGGGCCCGCGCCCGTGGCCGCGCTGCACGTATCCACAAACCCTTCGCACAGCTCACCATCGTGCTGCGCGACACCAGCCTCGAAGCGGAGACCGCCTGATGGGTCAGAAAGTCAATCCGATCGGCCTGCGTCTCGGCATCAACCGCACCGCAGACAGCCGCTGGTACGCTGACAGCGCCGACTTTGGCCGGCTGCTGCACGAAGACCTGCGCATCCGCAACCACATCAAGGGCAAGCTGAAGCAGGCCGGCATCTCGAAGATCGTGATCGAGCGTCCGCACAAGAAGTGCCTTGTGACGATCCACACGGCTCGTCCCGGTCTCGTCATCGGCAAGAAGGGCGCGGACATCGAGAGCCTTCGCGGCTCCCTGTCGAAAATGACGGAAGACGAAGTGCGCGTGAATCTGGTCGAGGTGCGCAAGCCCGAGATCGACGCGACGTTGGTGGCCGAAGACATTGCCCGCCAGCTTGAGCGCCGGGCCTCGTTCCGCCGCGCCATGAAGCGCTCCATCCAGTCTTCCATGCGCCTTGGCGCGCTGGGTGTGCGTGTGATGGTGTCTGGCCGTCTTGGCGGCGCCGAGATTGCCCGCACGGAGCAGTACGCCGAAGGGTCTGTGCCGCTGCACACGCTTCGCGCTGATATCGATTACGGCACGGCCGAGGCGCTGACGACCTACGGGATCATCGGCATCAAGGTCTGGGTCTACAAGGGCGAGATCATGGAGCATGACCCCATGGCCCAGGACAAGAAACTGGAAAGCTCCGGCCAGGCCCGCGCCCGCAGTGGCGGCGGCCGTGGCCCAGCATCCGGCCCGCAAGGTGGAGGCAACTGATGCTGCAGCCAAAGCGCACCAAATACCGCAAGGCCTTCAAGGGCCGGATCAAGGGCAACACGAAGGGCGGCTCGAGCCTCAACTTCGGCACGTTCGGTCTCAAGGCACTTGAGCCTGAGCGCGTGACGGCCCGCCAGATCGAAGCAACCCGCCGCGCCGTGACCCGCCACATGAAGCGTCAGGGCAAGGTGTGGATCCGCGTGTTCCCGGATGTGCCTGTGTCGGCCAAGCCGATCGAGGTTCGCATGGGTAAGGGCAAGGGCTCGATCGACCGCTGGGTCGCCCGCGTCGCCCCCGGCCGGATCCTGTTCGAGATCGATGGTGTGTCGGAAGAGGTTGCGCGCGAGGCCCTTCGCCTTGGCGCCGCGAAGCTTCCGGTGAAGACCAAGATCGTTCAGCGCATTGAGGGGATCTGATCATGACGTCTGAAGACCTGCGCGGAAAAAGCATCGACCAGCTGCGCGACGAACTCGCGAAGCTGAAAAAAGAGCAGTTCAACCTGCGCTTCCAGGCGGCCACGAGCCAGCTTGAGAAGACCCATCGCATGACTGAGGTGCGCCGGAACGTGGCCCGTGTGAAGACCATTCTTCGCGAAAAAGCCCGCGCTGGCGCGGAAGGCTGAGGAGAGACCAGATGCCCAAACGTGTACTCGAAGGTGTTGTCGTCTCTGCCAAGCAGGACAAGACGGCTGTCGTCCGTGTCGACCGCACCTACACCCACCCACTGTACAAGAAGATCGTGCGCCGCTCGAAGAAGTACCACGCCCATGACGAGGGCAATGTGGCTGTCGAGGGCTCGACCGTGACCATTCAGGAGTGCCCCCCGCGCTCGAAACTGAAGACCTGGGAACTGGTCGATGCGAATGCCGGAGGCTCTGACGCATGATCCAGATGCAATCCAACCTCCGCGTGGCCGACAATTCCGGTGCGCGCCGTGTCCAGTGCATCAAGGTGCTGGGCGGTGCAGGGCGCCGGTATGCCTCCGTGGGCGACATCATTGTGGTGTCGGTCAAGGAAGCGATCCCGACCGGCCGCGTGAAGAAGGGCGATGTGCGCCGCGCTGTCGTGGTGCGCGTGGCCAAGGACATCAAGCGTCCCGACGGATCGGTCATCCGGTTCGACACCAACGCGGCTGTCCTGGTGAACAACAATGACGAGCCGATCGGCACGCGGATCTTTGGCCCGGTTCCCCGCGAACTGCGCGCCAAGAACCACATGAAGATCATCTCGCTGGCGCCGGAGGTGCTGTAGTCATGGCTGCGAAGATCAAGAAGGGTGACACGGTCATCGTGACCACCGGGCGCTACAAGGGCGCCGAGGGTCAGGTCCTGCGCGTCATCAAGGACACCAACCGCGTGGTTGTGCAGGGCGTGAACATCGTCACGCGCCACCAGCGCCCGAACCAGATGGACCCTGGCGGCATCAAGCGTTTTGAAGCCCCGATCCATGTCTCAAACGTGGCCCACAAGGACCCAGTGGACGGCAAGCCCGTACGCGTCGGTTTCCAGACCGATGAGCACGGCCGCAAGACCCGTTTCGCAAAGCGGTCTGGGGAGCAGATCGATGTCTGATGTGATGGAATACGAACCACGCCTTAAGGCGAAGTACCGCGAGCAGATCGTTCCGGCGCTGCAGGAGAAGTTCAACTACTCCAACCCGATGATGATGCCCAAGCTCGACAAGGTCGTGCTCAACATGGGTGTCGGCGAGGCCGTAGCGGACTCCAAGAAGATCAAGCAGGCGGTCGCTGAAATGGAACTGATCGCGGGCCAAAAGCCCGTCACGACCAAGGCGCGCAAGTCGATCGCTGGCTTCAAGCTGCGCGAAGGCATGGCGATTGGCTGCAAGGTCACGCTGCGCCGTGAGCGCATGTACGAATTCCTCGACCGGCTGGTGACGATTGCCCTTCCTCGCGTGAAGGACTTCCGTGGCCTCAATGGTCGCAGCTTCGATGGCCGTGGCAACTACGCCATGGGTGTGAAGGAACATATCGTCTTCCCTGAGATCAATTACGACCAGGTGGAGACCATTCGCGGTATGGACATCATTGTCTGCACCACCGCCCAAACCGATGAGGAAGCCAAGGCGTTGCTCGCCGAATGCGGCTTCCCCTTCCGGAACTAGCGCGAGAGGACACGGAACAGATGGCCAAGAAAAGCGCAATCGAACGGAACAAGAAACGCGAGCGTCTCGTCGAAAAGTACGCCGCGCGCCGCGAGAAACTGAAAGCCATTGCGATGGACAGCGAACTGCCACTGGAGGAGCGTTTCAAGGCGCGTCTCAAGCTGGCTGAGCTGCCGCGCAATTCCGCCCCGAACCGCATCCGCAACCGGTGTGAAGTTACCGGTCGCCCCCGCGGTTACTATCGCAAACTGCGCATGTCGCGGATTGCCCTGCGTGAGCTTGGCTCACAGGGCATGATCCCCGGCCTCGTGAAGTCCAGCTGGTAAGGAGGAGCTGAAATGCAACTGTCAGATCCCCTCGGTGATATGCTCACCCGTATCCGCAACGCCCAGATGCGGAACATGTCAGCCGTGACGACGCCGGCCTCCAAGCTGCGCCTGCGCGTGCTGGAAGTGCTTCAGGCCGAGGGCTATATCCGCGGCTTCGTGGTTGTCGAAAAAGACGGCCACAAGAACATTGAGATCGAGCTGAAGTATTATGAAGGCTCGCCGGTCATCAACGAGCTACGCCGCGTGTCCAAGCCGGGTCGCCGTGTCTATTCTGCGGTGAATGACCTGCCTCTGGTGCGCAACGGTCTCGGCATCAACATCCTGTCGACCTCGAAGGGTGTGATGTCCGACAATATGGCGCGCGAAAACAATGTGGGCGGAGAGATTCTCTGCCGCGTCAGCTAGCCTAGGGAAAGGAGAGAAGAGATGTCCCGTATCGGCAAGCTTCCCATCCCGATCCCTTCGGGCACGGAAGTCAAAGTGAACGGCCAGACGATTGAGGCCAAGGGCAAGAAAGGGATGTTGTCCCTGACTTTGTCAGACCTCGTCATACCAGCCGTCGATGGTGGTGAGCTCAAGATCACCCCGCGCGAAGATCTCGTCGCCCGTGCGAACGAGCGGATCGATCTGTTCAAGAAGCGCGGCAAGAAGCTTCCGACCTTCGCTGAAGCACTTGATCCACAGGCACGCACCCAGTGGGGTACGGCGCGCGCACGCGTCGCAAACATGATCCAGGGCGTGACCGAGGGTTTCGAAAAAACCCTGGAAATTCAGGGGGTGGGTTACCGCGCCCAGATGCAGGGCAAGGACCTGAAGCTGTCGCTCGGCTTCTCTCACGACGTGGTCTACACCGCGCCTGAGGGCATCGAGCTGAAGGCTGCCAAGCCGACGGAAGTGGTCGTGTCTGGCATCGACAAGCAACAGGTTGGCCAAGTCGCTGCAGAAATTCGCTCCTACCGTCCACCAGAGCCCTACAAGGGCAAGGGTGTGCGCTATGAGGGCGAGTATGTGCGCCGCAAGGAAGGCAAGAAGAAGTAAGTCCGATGAAGAGCACACGCGAAAAAACGCACCGCCGCGCCCAGCGCACCCGGACCCGCTTGAAGAAGCTGGCAAATGGTCGCCCGCGCCTGACGGTGGCCCGCAGCCACAAGAACATCTCCGCGCAGGTGATCGACGACGAAAAGGGCGTTACCCTGGCCGCAGCGTCGACCCTGGAAGCAGACCTGAAGAAGGCGCTGAAAACGGGCGGCGACGCAGCAGCAGCTGCCAAGGTTGGCGAGACACTGGCCGAGCGCGCCAAGAAGGCCGGCATCGAAGACGTTGTGTTCGATCGCGGCGGTTATTTGTTCCATGGCCGGGTGAAAGCCCTGGCAGACGCTGCCCGTGAGGGCGGCTTGAAGTTCTAGGAGACCGGCAATGGCAGAACAGCAAGGCGGACGAGGCGGCGGAGACCGCGGTGGACGCGGCCGCGGTCGTGACAATCGCCGCGATGAAGAGCAGTCCGAATTTGTCGACAAGCTCGTCGGCATCAACCGCGTCGCAAAGACGGTGAAGGGCGGCAAGAACTTCGGTTTCGCAGCGTCGACCCTGGAAGCAGACCTGAAGAAGGCGCTGAAAACGGGCGGCGACGCAGCAGCAGCTGCCAAGGTTG
>JBCBGD010000125.1:0-7426 GCA_038527085.1 Pseudomonadota bacterium
ACGCTGCTGTGTTCCGCATACCCGTATCTTCGATCATGTTCTTTTCGGAGAGCATTAGTGACGCTCAATCAGGGTCGCGGGCATCCGGTAACGCCAAGTCGGCCATTGCTTCGAAAGTAATCAGCTTTTTGCAACTCATCGAAAGCAAGGCGGATCTCGATGGCGCAACGTGAGAAACCAACTCATCAACTTAACCAGTCTTGTCTCTACAAGCGGCGCAACAGACGCAAGCTTGCCAAAATCCTGCATCTTTCCCGAAACGCACTTGAGGCTTTGGCGCAGACTGAAGGCCGCTACCAAAGCTGGGAGGAGGACAAAAAAAGTGGTGGTAAACGACGAATTGATGCGCCGCATGATAACCTTAAAGCGGTGCAAAAGCGGATTGCTAATTTATTGCAACGGGTGACGCCGCCAGATTATCTTATGGCGCCGGTGAAGCGCCGTTCCTACGTTTCTAATGCGGCTGTACACATAGGCTCAAGAGCCTTTAGGCTGCTTGATATCGAAGACTTCTTCCCATCTTGCCGCGACCATCGGGTCTATTGGTTCTTTCACTCAATCATGCAGTGTTCGAGCGACGTTGCCGCATTGCTTACGAAACTGACCACATTTCGCGGCGCGCTACCTCAGGGCAGTCCCTGTAGCCCAATTCTCGCTTACTATGCCTATGTCGATATGTGGGAGGAAATCAACGCTATCGCCGTAGCGGCAGACTGTAAGCTTAGTCTCTATGCTGATGACATCACAATCTCAGGAAAGACAGTTTACGAAAAGGATGTGTGGGCAATAAAACAATGCTTGTTCCGTTTTGGGCACCGCTACAGCGAGCGTAAAGAAAGAGCATTGATTGACAGGCCTGCGGACATCACTGGTGTAATTGTTTCAGGAGATGAGCTTCTGCTGCCCAATCGGCAACACAAAGAACTTGCCCGGGTTGCTCGAGCTTTTGATAAAGCGAAGGATGCTCGTGAACGTACCTACCTGGGTCGTCAAATGCGAGGACGGACAGCACAGGCTGGACAGATCACGCAACACTTACACAAGAGTCCTATGTGAAACATGATTTTTTAGAAGCAGAAAGTAATAATCAACAGAGTTAAGTAATTTCCATTATATCAGGAATTCAATCAAGACGAAGACTTGATCTCTCGTGCCGCCAATCTAAACAGGTTAAGAACTACTTGCTGCCCAAGACACCATAGGGCCCCTCGCTTAAAACCCTTGTATTCGGGCAACTCAACTCCCAAACCTCGCCCCCTACCCCCAATGCTCCGCAATCCACGGCGTCGGCTTCACCGCCTTGTAAATCTTCTTGTACCAGGGGGCGGGCCAGCGGCCGTCGCGCGCTTCGTCAGGGTCGGGCTTGCCCGTGAAGGCGACCACGCGGGTCTCGGGCGGCAGTTTCGGCGTCAGAAAGTGGTTCAGCGGCCATTTCGGCATCAGCGAGTGCTTGAAGGACTGGCACCACGCGCTGGGCCAGTAGTCCATCTCCCTGATCTCGCGCGAGATGTAGACCTGGCTGATGCGGTGCAGGTCCACCTTCGCAGCCGGGTCGGCCATGAGGTTGTCGTAGAGGTATGAATGCGCGCCGACGCGGAAGCGGTAGCATGAGGTGTTTCCGATGCCGCTGCCGGGCTGGGTCCAGTTCTCCGCCACGATGAAGGTCTTCTCCGGCGCATGGTCGAAGAAGGCGTCGATGGAGCCAGTGATCACCAGGTCGATGTCGAAGAAGAGGACGTCGCCTGTGATGTCGTCCAGCGGGTCCTGCCACAGGGCGATCTTGCGCCAGGGGAACCATTTCACGCGCTCGGGCAGGTCGATGTGCGGCAGGGGCCTGGCCTCGATGCCGGGGTCGTAGCCGGCCGCGTCATCGGTGAAGCAGACAAAGCGGAGCGGGCGGGCGGTGTTGCGCCTCACCATGGCGTAGAGCCGGTTGACGTAATCGGCGCCGTAGCGCGTGCCCCAGCGCATGCAGATGACGGTCTGTGTGTCGGCCATGAGGGCGCCCCTGGAGTCGCAAATCCTGCCCCCGCCTACCCCATCGCCGCGAGCGAGGGAACATGGCCACATGCCATGGGGGTGGACACTGGCTTTTTGCTGGCGCGCAGAGTAGCAGTTTCGCAAGCTGGGAGGAGTGATCACCATGGTCGATGAGGCGCTGATCGAGCGGGCCAAACGGGCCAAGTCCTGGATGCTGGACGCCTCGCTTGGCTTCTGGGCCGATCGCGGGGTGCATCCGCAGCTCGGCTTTCGCGAGCGATTGGCGATGGACGGCGCCCCGATCGAGGATGCGGATACCCGCGTGCGGCTGCAGGCGCGCCAGACGTTTTGCTTCGCGTTCGGCAAGGTGCTGGGCTGGAGCGATGCGCGCGCCGATGGGCTTGTGGCGCGGGGCGTGGACGTGCTGAGGGCGCACTGCCGGCGGCCTGATGGTCTGTATGGCGCGCGGATGAGCTATGGCGGCGGGCTGTCGGTGGACACCGCCGATCTCTACGACACGGCGTTTGCGCTGCTGGGCCTGTCCTGGGCGCACCGCATCGGCGCTGAGGGGGCTGGCGAGGCGGCGAGCGAGGCGAGCCGCGCGATCGATACGGTGCTGAAGCGCCCGCCAGACGAGGGCGGCTACCGCGAGGCCCTGCCCGCGCCGGTGCACCGCCTGCAGAACCCGCACATGCACCTGTTCGAAAGCTCGCTGGCGCTGCACGAGGCCACCGGCGACGGGGCGGCGCTGGCGCGGGCTGAGGCGATCGAGACGCTGCTGGAGACGCGGTTCCTGACCCGCGATGGCGCCCTGCGCGAAGTGTTCGGGCGCGATTGGGGCCCGGCCGAGGGCGACCGGTTCGAGGCCGGCCACCAGTATGAATGGGTCTGGCTGATGGCTGAGCGGGCCCGCCTGACAGGCGTGCCTGCCTCCGCCGCCGCCGAAGGGCTCTACGCCAAGGCGCTGGACCTGACCGGACCGGACGGCGCGGTCGCCCTCTCGCACACGCTGGACGGGGCGGTCCTCGACGCCACGGAGCGGACCTGGGGCCTCACCGAAGCGCTGAAGGCTCATTTGGCACGCATGCTGGCAGGCGACGCGGCGGCAGAAGCCCGCGCGATCCAGACCTTCGACAGGATGTGGGAGCGCCATGTGGCGCCCGCGCCTGAGGGCGGATGGCTCGACAAATATGGCCCAGACGGCGCACCGGACACCACAGACATGACGGCCGCGACGGGCTACCACATCTACGTCGCGATTGCCGAGCTGGAGCGCGTCTGCGATCTTCTCTCGTGACAGTTCAAGGGACACGTGATGCACAGATTGGGCTTCTGGAGACTGGCGCTGGGTTTACTGGCAAGCGGGTGCGGCGCAGAAGACATAGGCAGCAATGACCAAGCGCTGCCGGCTCCGGCGACGCTCGGACTGACCGCGCGAACCGTGGCCGAAGCGCCTGCCGCCACTTACACCAATGCGAACTGGTACGCGGTCGCCGAGGGCGAGATCACGTTCACGCCGGGCGAGCGACATGTCGACCAGGGCGTCTTCGTCGCCGCGCCGCCCAAGGGCGCGGTCACGATCGACCTCGAAGGCGCGTTTGTGGTTCCGCCCTTCGGTGAAGCGCACAATCACTCCATCGATGGCCCGTGGACGATGAACCGGGCCGAGGCCTACCTGACCGAGGGCGTGTTCTACTTCAAGAACCCGAACGATGTTGGCCCGACAACGCGGCAGTTCCGCAGCATCTGGGCCGCGCCCGATACGCTCGACGCGGTGTTCGCCCATGGCGGACTGTCTATCGATGAGGGCCACCCTGAGGTGCTCTACCGCGAGCTGGCCGCAAATTACCAGATTGATCCCGAAGACCTCGACGGGAAGGCGTTTTTCAACGTTGAGACTCCAGAGCTTCTTGAAGAAAAATGGTCCACAATCGTGGACGGAGCGCCTGACTTTCTGAAGGTCTATCTGCTGGATCATGATGAGGCCTTTGGCGAAAGCGACGGGCTGAGCGAAGACATGTTCCGACGGGTGATCGACAAAGCAAACAGCGCAGGCTTTCGCACCACCGTTCACGTGGAGACGGTTGCCGACTTCGCCCTCGCCATAGATGCGGGAGCCTCGGAGGTGGCGCATCTGCCAGGCTACAATCCACGCTACGGAATGGACCCAGATATCGCCCTGATGTCTGATGATGTGGTCGCTGCGGCGGCCGAGAACGGTTTCATCACCGTCACAACGGCCCATGTGAGTGACTGGCGCAATGAAGACGCCCCCGAGACCAAGGCGGCGATCCAGGCCAACCAGGCGGAAAACCTGAGGCGGCTCCATGACGCTGGTGCGCCGATCGCGATCGGCACGGATACGTTCTGGAAAACAGCCACCGCGGAAATCGACACCCTCAGGGACATCGGCGCGTTCAGCGATGCCGACCTGCTCAGGCTGTGGATCGAAACGCCCCGCCTCTCGATTTTCCCTGAGCGCGCCATCGGCGAACTGCACCCCGGGTTTGAAGCCAGTTTCCTGGCGCTTGCGTGCAACCCTGCCGATGAATTCGATTGCACGGGCCAGATCAATCGAAGGATCAAGCAGGGGCTTGATCTGGATGCTCGCACGGGAGTGGCCGACTAAGCGGCGCAAGCCCGCTCCAAGCCGAGAACTGAGTTCCCAACGCATTTTCATCTGCTGATTGCATACGGGCAAAAACGTTGCTTAACGCTGCCGACGTCCAGATTAACCTATCCGCCGAAACGCGCGGGCGTGGCTACGCATAGGTCCTGTGACAGCCGCTGCAACCAATCAAAAATTTACCTTAAGCGGCGAGAACAGTCTGAATTCTACTTCAGATTGTATTTTGGAGGACTCATGGCTATGTTTGGTCGAAAGCAGAAACAAGTGGTCCAGTCGCGACTGGAAGCATTGTCCCAGCATGCCCCCGCCAGGCAGCGCCCAGTGCCACGCGCCATCGTGCCCCGCGCGGAACGCGAGCCCTGCTTTGCCGATTGTCAGGTTTGGTATGCCGGATCCGTGTCGATCGCCGGGGTCATCATTGACCGGTCTGCAACGGGGGTGCGTGTTCGCTTTCACCACCGCCACGCCTTGCCGGAGCGGGTGCGCATTACCTGTCCCCGGCTCGATATCGACCGGATGGCGCGGGTTGTCAGGCGGCTCGATTTCGACATCGGCATGCAGTTCATCGACTGACGCTACAGGGCGCCCACGCGCTTTCCCCAACGGTGGCGCTTGCTCTTGGCCCACGCGCGCCTAGTGTGGCGGCCAACGACACACACACGGGAGCGCGCCATGAACCTCTTCGATCTTTCCGGCAAATCCGCCATCATCACGGGCTCGTCCCGCGGCATCGGCAAGGCCATCGCCGAAGCCTTTGCCGACCATGGCGCAAACGTCACGATCTCTTCGCGCAAGCCTGGCCCCTGCCAGGAAGTGGCGGCCGCCATCAACGAAAAGCATGGCGAGGGTCGCGCCATCGCCGTGCCGGCCAACATCTCAGAGAAAGACCAGCTCCAGGCCATGGTGGACGCCACCAATGAGGCCTTCGGCAAGGTCGACATTGTTGTCTGCAACGCCGCCTCCAATCCCTATTACGGGCCCATGGAGAACATCACTGACGAGGCATTTGAGAAGATCCTGCAGAACAACATCATCTCGAACCACTGGCTGATCCAGATGTGTGCGCCGCAGATGCGCGAGCGCAAGGATGGCGCGATCATCCTCGTGAGCTCGATTGGCGGGCTGAAGGCGAGCCCCGTGATTGGTGCTTACAACATCTCCAAGGCCGCTGACTTCCAGCTCGCGCGGAACCTGGCCGCGGAATACGGCAAGGACAATGTTCGGGTGAACTGCATCGCGCCGGGCCTTATCAAGACCGATTTTGCCCGCGCGCTGTGGGAAAATCCTGACACGCTGAAGCGCGCCCTTGTGACCACGCCGCTGGCCCGGATTGGAGAGCCTGAGGAGATCGCCGGCGCGGCCGTCTTCATGGCGTCGCCTGCAGGCAGTTACATGACTGGCCAGATGATGGTCGTCGATGGCGGCGTGACGATCACCTGATGTCGGTCAATATTGCGCCGGGCGACTATACCGGCTGGTTCGCCGCCTTTGTCGAAGGGCTGGACACGGGCACCTGGAGCGAGAAACCTGCGGCGCTGAAGAATCTCGGCATCAAGCCCGAGGAGTGGATGCGCGAGGCAGCGCCGGGCCGCGTGCGCTATGTCTGGCCGAATGCGGGCGACCGGGACATTCAGCCGGGCCGTGCCTTTGGCGGCTGGGTCGGCGCACTGTCTGACCATGTGGTCTCGATCTGCATGGCTTCGGCCCTGACGGGCGATGAGGGCTTCACCACGCAGGACCTGCAGATCAAGCTGTTCCGGCCCGTACCCCATGGCGACATCGAGATCAGCGCTGAGGTGAAAAACCGCTCGCGCTCGACGGGCTATGTCGAGGCGGAATGGCGCGGGCCTGATGGCAAGCTGCTGGTGAAGGTGCTGGCCTGGAAGGCGATCCGTAGCCAGAGCGCGCTGGCCTCAAGGTAGCCCAGCGCGGCGCGGCGGGCGCGCCGAGAAACGCGAAGGCCAAAATTGACAAGACCCTTGGGGGGACGGGGAGAAGGCCTGTCGAGTGGCTGCTCACTCGATCTGGCCCCGCGTCTCTCGGCGATCGGGGAGTCCCGATGCCGTCCAGATTACACAAGGCGTGCCAGACGCGGCGCGCGATATTTCCTTAATAAAATCAATCAATAGGGTCGGCACGCACGATAGAGGTGTCGCGTTGTGCAGCGAGACGCTTTGCGATCTGGCACCCCGCACTCGCATTCTGCGAACCACGCGCCCCACTAAAATTCTACCTTAAGGTGAATTTTAACCCTTAGGTGACCAACTGGCCGCGTCAAAGAGGTGTGGGAGGATATGCATGTCACGTCGCCGGGATCAGACCCTGCTGATTGTCGATGCCGAGCCGTCGGCGCGGCGGCTGCACTCGGACGCGCTTGCCTCGTCGGGCTACACGGTGCTCCAGGCCGCCGACGAGACCGCCGCGCGCACCCTGCTCGAAAACGAGGTTTGCGCTGCAATCGTTCTGGATGCCTTCAATTTTCCCGGCGATGTCGAGGCGTTCATCCTGGCCGCGCGTGAGCGCGATGCGGGCACGGTGATTGTCTGCGTCACGTCTGACACGTCGATGTCCAGCGCCGTGTCGGCCATGCAGATGGGCTGCGCGAATGTTCTGGCGAAGCCTGCCTCTGCCGCCCGCCTGAGGAGCGCTGTGTCTGAAGCGCTCTCGGCTCCGATCACGGCGCCGGGCGCGAAAGCCGCAGTCCACACCAGCGCCGAGGTTGAGATCCTGGGCCAGTCCGCGCCCATGCGGGAGATCACGGCACTCGCCGAGCGGTTCGCACCCTCCACCGCGCCGGTGCTGATCACGGGCGAATCC
>JBCBGD010000126.1:0-7407 GCA_038527085.1 Pseudomonadota bacterium
TGAGCGCGTTCCTTCGCCCAGCGCAGCGATACGGGATCAAACACAAAACCCACCTCACACCCCGCACACACCGATGTGACCCGGCCTCACGCGCGTTTGGTTCGCACTTGATCGGGCCCTGCCGTATCTCCGCCCCATCGAGAGATCAAAAAGGGACACATCATGCTCGACCGCATCAAGACCTTCGCGCCGCACGCCATCGCCGGCTTCGCGGCACTCGTTTTCACAGACAGCCTGCGCTTCAAGTTCACCAACGCGCCTGAAACCCAGGTTATCTTCGGCAAGCTGAATGACTGGGCCGCGAGCCTTGGCGCCGAGGGCCTCTTCGCCCAGACGGGTCTGTTCAGCCAGTACGTTATCGGCAGCGCCGAGCTGCTCGCCGCCACGCTGCTGATTGTTGGCATCCACCCGGCCCTGCGCCGCCTGCAGGCGATCGGCGCGCTGATCGCCTTTGCCGTGATGTCCGGCGCGGTCAGCTTTCACCTCTTCACGCCGCTGGGCATCGACCCGAACAATGATGGCGGCGGCCTGTTCGCGGCCGCGGTGGTCATCTGGCTGACCTCCATCGCCCTGGTTGCGATCCGCCGGTCCGAGCTCATCTCCCTCGGCCGCGGTATCGCAGGCGCGCTCTTCCCAGAGCGCGTCACCCTGCCGAAATTCTCCCCAGCCCAACTCACCTCCGCAAAGGCATAAGACCAATGACCTTCAAGACCCTCATCGCCGCCGCCACGCTGACGCTGATCCCGGCCATCGCCGTGGCCCCTGCCGCCCATGCCGAGAAGGCGCCCGTCTATACAGGCCTGTTCAACAACCTCGCCGTGGAAGGCCACGACCCTGTTGCCTATTTCACCGAAGGCCGGCCCGTGAAAGGCGAGCGCGCCTTCTCCACCGAGTACAATGGCGCCACCTTCCGCTTCGCCAGCCAGGCCAACCTCGACACCTTCCTGGCCGATCCGGTGCAATACGCCCCGCAATATGGCGGCTACTGCGCCTGGGCCGTCAGCCAGGGCTACACCGCCAAGGGCGATGCCGACCACTGGAAGATCGTCGATGGCAAGCTCTACCTGAACTACAACAAGTCGGTTCAGGAAACCTGGGAAGAAGACATTCCCGGCTTCATCACCCTAGCCGATGGCAACTGGCCCACCGTGCTGGACTAATCACCGGCAAGTGACACAGGGCCTCGGCTGGAACCCTCCCCTCCCTCCTCCCTGACAGCCGAGCCCTGAAACCCCGGCCGCCGCTTTCCGATTGGCGCGGCCGGGGTTTTTTTCCTGTCCGTTTCGGGCCAAGAGAGAAAAAAACAGTCCCCTGATGGAGCGTCCGGAAAATGAGATCGCTATTCCTTGCAGGCGCAGGCCTGGTGCTGGCCGCTTGCGCCAGCGCGCCAGAGCCGAGCGCGCCCGAAGCCTTCGATCGACAGGCCACCCTTTCGCTCGTTCAGGAGCTGTCGCGTGACTCCCTGTTCGGCCGTCTGCCCGGCACGGAAGGCAGCGCCACGGCCCAGCGCCTGATCATTGCCCGCATGGAGCGCATCGGCCTTGCGCCCATCGGCGCTGATTATCGCCACCCCTTCACCTATGGCGACTTCGTCGACCGCGAGAGCGGCGAAGCCTCCGCGCCTGACAAACCCGGCGTGAACCTGATCGGTACGATCGATGGCCGCTCTGATAGCGGGCTGACCCTCGTGGTCACGGCGCACTATGACCATCTCGGCGTGCAGGAAGGCGAGATCTATAACGGCGCGGACGACAACGCGTCCGGTGTTTCGGCCATGCTCGCCATCGCCGAGTATTTCGCCGCAAACCTGCCGCGCCACGACATGGTGTTTGTCGCTTTCGATGCCGAAGAGCAGGGGTATGCTGGCGCGCGGGCCTTCATCAATGAGCCGCCCCTGCCGCTCAGCGCGATGACGATGAATTTGAACCTCGACATGATCTCCCGCCACGAGGGCGGCGAGCTCTGGGCGTCTGGCGCGCACCACACCCCGGCCCTCGCGCCGCTGATCGCTGAGGTGGCCGAGGCCGCGCCAATCCCTTTCATGCCGGGCTTTGACGGCTCAGATGACAGCCAGGATGACTGGACGAACCTCTCCGACCACGTCGCCTTCCATCGCGCAGGCATTCCCCACCTCTATCTCGGCGTCGAAGACCATCCCGATTACCACAAGCCTGGCGATGACTTCTCCAAGATCCAGCCGGACTTTTACCTCGCCGCGGTCGAGACTGCCCTGCGCATGGCCATCACGCTGGATGACAATTTGAAAGATTTTGCGCGCGAGGACAGCACATCATGAGCAACACGATCTCCTACATGCTGAAGGCCAATGTCGGTCAGATCGTTGGCTCCATGTCGATCTGGCTCGGCAAGGCGGCCGACCACGCCAAGAGCCACGAAATCCCTGACGAGAATTTCCTGGCGCAAAGGCTCTATCCGGACATGTTCGCCATGGCCCAACAGGTGCAGACCGCCTGCGATATGGCGGCGCGCGGCGGGGCGAGGCTGGCGGGCGTGGAGCTTCCAAGCTTCCCCGATGAGGAAAAGACGCTCAGCGAGCTGGCCGAGCGCGCGGCCAAGACAGTCGCTTTCGTGAACCGTCTGGATGATGGGGCGCTGGATGTCGATCCGGACTCCAACATCGTCATGACCACGCCCTTCGGCGACCGCACCTTCCAGAAGCTGCAATACATGGCGAATTTCGTGGTGCCGAACGTCACCTTCCACACCTCCATGGCTTACGCGCTCCTGCGCCAGCAAGGCGTACCGCTCGGCAAGCTCGACCTCCTGGCGGGCGGGCAGGCCACCGGCTGAGCGGCTTGACCGGAACCTCCCAAACCCGGACGCTGGGTGAAAAGGGAGGATACAATGACCGAATTGAAGCATCTGCCGGCAAATGCAAAACCGAAGGCGATCGCCGCGGCGGTGCAAGCCGATGGTGCCTGCATCATTGACGACCTGTTGGCGGCGGACCAGCTCGCCGCGCTGAACGACGAGCTTGCCCCGTTCATCGCGGCGACCGAGCATGGCCGGGACGATTTCACAGGACGGAAGACGCGGCGAACCGGTGCGCTGGCGGCGCGCTCGTCTCTGACGCGGGACCTGATCCTGCACCCATCCATCACAGGCGCATGCGACCGGTTCCTCAAACCCTTTTGCGACCGCTATCAACTGCACCTCACCCAGACGATCGCCATCGGGCCAGGCCAGGGCGAGCAGCCGCTGCACCGGGACAGGCTCGCCTGGGGCGGATACCTGCAGCGCGAGATCGAACCGCAGCTGAATACGATCTGGGCCCTGACCGATTTCACCGCCGAGAACGGCGCCACACGCGTCATTCCGGGGTCGAACCATTGGCCCAATGAGCAAAAGCCAGATCCTGACCAGATCGTGCAGTCGGAGATGAAAGCTGGCTCAGTGCTCGTCTATTCCGGCTCGGTGATCCATTCCGGTGGCAAGAACCGAACCGATGAGACCCGCATCGGCCTCAACATCACCTACTGCTTGGGCTGGCTGCGCCAGGAAGAAAATCAGTACCTGTCCTGCCCGCCGCACATCGCGAGGGACTTTTCGCCGGAGCTGCAGGCCCTGCTTGGCTATTCGATGGGCTCCTATGCGCTGGGGTATTTCACCCCGCCGCTGCCACCGGGCGAAGGCCCGGAAGTGGTGCCGCCGGAATTCCTGTTCAGCGGCAAGGCCGGCGCCTGGGGCGATGATCTCTATGCGGAGGTGAGCGCCCGAGTGCAGGAACAACTGGAAGACTAAGTGCTCAGTCCACAGCGCCCACAGAGGCTGGGAGCCAGCCCTTATGCGCTTCGGAACCGGTCGCGAAGCGAGAATTCGATCCTGTGAATCGAATTCAGGTGGAGAAGGCCACGGCAGTGGCCGCCCAGGCATTAGGCCACGCTGGACATGTATTGGGGTAGCCAGCCTTCATGGGCCTCGCGAAGGCGGGCGAGGGGGAGGCGTAAGCTTACTGCTATATCCTCGGACACGATCGTGATGTCTTCATACCCAAATTTCGATCCCTCGCCTTTCTCCGACACTTCACCGATGGAAGGATTCACGTCGGCGACAGAAGTCATGCAGCTGAGTGCCACACCTTTATCTCGGGCCGATTTGCCAATGATCGGAACGTTGCTCCGGGGCGTTGAAACCAGCGTTCGCCCAGCACTTTCTTCGAAAAGTATTTGGGAGAAAGGAAGTCTTTTTTCAGAATATGGCCAGAGCTCATCCGCGTCCAAAACTACGGCGAGGTCACTCCCCAACGCCATCTCGGCGACCGCGCACGCAATCCCGCCATCGCTCACATCGTGCACCGCGTTTACCAGCCCCTGCTCTATCAGGCTGCGGACGAAATTGGCGTTGCGTTTCTCCGTCTCCAGATCAACCGGCGGCGGTGGGCCGAGGGCGTCGCCTTCGAGGCCGAGGATTTCGCGGGCATAGAGCGAGGCGCCGAGATGGCCCTTTGTCTCGCCGATCAGGATCAGCGCGTCGCCGGGCTGGGCGCCCTTCAGCGTCGCGATCTTGGACACGTCCTCGATCAGGCCGACACCGCCCACGACCGGGGTGGGCGGAATGCCGACGCCGTCTGTCTCGTTATACAGGCTGACATTGCCCGACACGACGGGGAAGTCGAGCGCGCGGCAACCCTCGGCCATGCCTTCGATGGCCCTGACGATCTGGCCCATGACTTCGGGCCGTTCCGGGTTGCCGAAGTTGAGATTGTCGGTGATCGCGATAGGCCGCGCGCCAACGGCTGAGAGGTTCCGGTAGGCCTCAGCCACGGTCGCCTTGCCGCCCTCATACGGATCGGCGGCAACATAATGCGGATTGCAGTCCGAGCAGATCGCCAGCGCCTTGTTCGTGCCGTGGATGCGGACAATCGCCGCGTCGCCCATGGACTGGGAGCTATCGATCGTGTCGCCCATCACATGGCGGTCATACTGTTCCCAGATCCAGCGTTTCGATGCCATATCTGGGGACGACATCAGCTTCAGCAGAACCTCGCCATAATCCTCGGGCTCGGGGATCGAGGCCGAGTCCAGCGGCTTGCGCGGCTTCGGCTCCACCCATGGCCGGTCATAGTTCGGTGCGTCCTCCGCCAGCGGCGCGACCGGGATATCGCAGACCACTTCGCCAAACTGTTTCAGCACCATGTGGCCCGTATCGGTCGTCATGCCGATCACTTCAGCGTCGAGGTCATATTTCGCAAAGATCGCCTTGGCGACGTCTTCCTTGCCGGGCCTGAGCACCATGAGCATCCGCTCCTGGCTCTCAGACAGCATGATCTCATAGGCCGTCATGTCCTCTTCGCGCTGGGGCACCTTGTCGAGGTCCATCTCGATGCCGACACCGCCTTTGTCGGCCATCTCGACGGAGGATGAGGTGAGGCCTGCCGCGCCCATGTCCTGGATCGCCTGGATCGCGTCGGTGGCCATGAGTTCAAGGCAGGCTTCGATCAGCAGCTTCTCCGTGAACGGATCGCCCACTTGCACGGTCGGGCGCTTTTCCTCATCGCCTTCGGAGAACTCCGCCGAGGCCATGGTCGCGCCATGGATGCCATCGCGGCCGGTCTTCGAGCCGACATAGAAGATCGGGTTTCCGGGCGTCGCGCCGCGCGCGTAGAAAATCTTGTCCTGATCGGCCAGGCCGACGGCCATCGCATTGACCAGGATATTGCCATTATAGCCCTTGTCGAACTGGGTCTCGCCCGCGACCGTCGGCACACCGACACAGTTGCCATAGCCGCCAATGCCCGCGACCACGCCCGCCACCAGGCTGCGCGTCTTGGGGTGGCTCGGATCGCCGAAGCGTAGCGCATTGACCAGCGCGATAGGCCGCGCGCCCATGGTGAACACGTCCCGAAGGATGCCGCCAACGCCGGTCGCCGCGCCCTGATAGGGCTCGATGTAGGAGGGGTGGTTGTGCGACTCCATCTTGAAGATAGCCGCCTGCCCATCGCCAATGTCGATCACTCCCGCATTCTCGCCAGGGCCCTGGATGACGTGTTCATTCTTGGTCGGGAACTTGGAGAGGTGCCGACGCGAGGATTTGTAGGAGCAATGCTCGGACCACATCACGCTATAGACGCCTAGTTCGACCAGGTTCGGCGCGCGGCCAAGGCGAGAGGTGAGCCGCTCCCACTCCTCAGCATTGATGCCATGCTCAGCGCCGTCGGCCTGGCCTTGCTCAGCACGCAAATGGGCGAGGATATCGGTTTCCAACGTCATCAAATCGCCCCCACCAGGCTCTCGAAGACGCCCCGGCCGTCGCTGCCGCCTTCGTGGTCGCCCATGGCGCGTTCTGGGTGGGGCATCATGCCGAGGACGCGGTCGTTTTCGCTGAGGATGCCGGCGATGTCGCGCGCCGACCCGTTCGGGTTGCCGAGATAGCGAAACGCCACGCGCCCTTCGCCTTCCAGCGTGTCCAGGGTCGCCTCATCGGCGAAATAGTTGCCGTCATGGTGGGCGATGGGGATCGAGACCGCCTCGCGCCCATCATAGGCGCTGGTGAAGGCGGTGTTCGCGCTTTCGGGCTTCAGGTCCTGGGGCTTGCAGACAAAATGGAGTGAGGCATTGCGCATCAGCGCGCCGGGGAGGAGGCCTGTCTCGCAGAGGATCTGGAAGCCATTGCAGATGCCGAGGACATAGCCGCCGCGCTCAGCATGGGCCTTCAGCGCGCCGATGATCGGGGAATTGCCCGCCATCGCGCCGCATCGCAAATAGTCGCCATAGGAAAATCCGCCCGGCACCACGACAAGGTCGAGCCCGTCCGGGAGGCCTGCCTCCTTGTGCCAGACCATGGCAGGCGACTGGCCCGTCACGGCCTGAAGGGCCACGGCGGCGTCGCGATCGCAATTTGACCCGGGGAACACGATGACTGCGCTTTTCATCCCGCACCGCTTAGCGGGAGTTTTCGCGCGTTGGAAGTCCTGCTTTGCGCTGGCGCGCCGGGCGCAGTAGTGTCGTTGCGACGGCGAAACGATGGAGACCTCGATGCATTTCGCAAAATCTGCCCTGGCGGGCCTGCTTGCCCTGCCCATGCTGGCGGCCTGCAACACGATCGAAGGCGTCGGCCAGGACGTTCAGGCGGTGGGCTCTGGCGTGACCAGTGCCGCCCAGTTCATGGAACGCGAGCTTTTCGGCCCGCAGCCACGCCAGGTGCGCACAGCGCAGGCGAACTCGCGCACAGTGACCTACCGCAATCCGCAGGTCACGGTCGGCGAGGCCTGCGATCCTGGCGGTGAGCTTGCGGGCGGATCGGGCCTACCGCCCTGCCGCAGCCAGATCGTCCGGCCCACCCCGCGGAACTACTAGCGCGCCATGGCAGAGTTGAAGGAAATCTGGACGCGGATGGACGATCTGCGCTCCTCGAAAATCGTCGAAGCGCCGGTCCCCGAGATTGACG
>JBCBGD010000127.1:0-7368 GCA_038527085.1 Pseudomonadota bacterium
CCCTACAACATGGTCCGGGCCACGTTTGATGCGCTCAAGCGCCAGGCGAGCCCGCGGTCCATCGCGTCCAAGCGTGGCCTCAAGGTCCAGGACATTGTCGCCCGCCGGACCGATGGTGCGTCCGAGGCCGGCATGGCTGAAGCGACGAGCTAGGAGCAGGTACGATGGCTGACAAGACAATCACGTTGAAGCAGACCGGCTCCCCGATCCGCCGGGAAAAAAGCCAGCGCGCCACGCTTGTGGGCCTGGGCCTCAACAAGGTGGGTCGCACACGCACGCTGAAGGACACCCCTGAAGTGCGCGGCATGATCACCAAGGTACAGCATATGATCGAAATCGTCGAAGAGGGCGCCTGAGGCGGCCAATTCAGCGGTTTAGCGGCGGTTTCGCCGCGATTTGAACGAGAAGAGTTGAAGCGATGAAACTGAACGAACTGTCTCCAGCCGCTGGCTCGACCAAGGCGCGCCACCGCGTTGGCCGCGGCGTGGGCTCTGGCAAGGGCAAGACCGGCGGCCGCGGCGTCAAAGGCCAGAAGTCGCGTTCGGGCGTTGCAATCAACGGCTTCGAGGGCGGCCAGATGCCGATCTACATGCGGCTGCCCAAGCGGGGCTTCAAAGCCCGCGGCGGCAAGACTCATGCCTGGATCAACCTGGGCAAACTGTCGGCCGCCATCGAGGCAGGCAAGCTGGACGCTGGCAACATCACCGAGGAGACGCTGGTTTCCTCCGGCGTGGTGCGTCGCACGAAAGACGGCATCCGCTTGCTGGCCAAGGGCGATGCGCCCAAAAAAGCAAAGATTACAGTGACAGGCGCCTCCAAGGCTGCCATCGAAGCCGTCGAGAAAGCTGGTGGCTCTGTCACCGTGACGGGCCCGTCGAAAGCAGACGAAGCCGAGGCATAGAGATCACAAACTGCGCTTTTTGAACTCCTCAGGGGTTCACAAAACGTGACGCGCCGCCAATCTGGGCGGCGTGTTTGTATCCTCGGGGAGGAGGACTCCTTTGGCATCTGCAGCCGAACAACTTGCCCGCAACGTGAATTTCGGGAGCTTCGCCAAGGCGAAGGACCTGCAAAAGCGTATCCTGTTCACCCTTGGAATTCTGGCGCTCTATCGCCTTGGCACGTTCATCCCCGTGCCAGGGATCGACCAGGCCGCCTTCGCGACCTTCTTCGAGAGCCAGCAGGGTGGCATGCTGGGCAACATCAACATGTTCTCTGGCGGTGCGATCGAGCGCATGTCGATCTTCGCCCTGAATGTGATGCCCTACATCACCGCCTCGATCATCATCCAGATGATGACGTCGGCCTCTCCCACGCTGGAGAAGCTGAAGAAAGAGGGCGAGGCGGGCCGCAAGCAGATCAACCAGTACACCCGCTACCTGACGCTCGGCTTTGCTGTTGTGCAGAGCTTCGGCATCGCCATCGGCATGGCCACCAACGGGCTGTCGATCACGTCTATCCCGGGCTGGTTCTTCATCCTGACAGGCGTCGTCACCCTCACAGGCGGCACGATGCTGCTGATGTGGATGGGCGAACAGATCACTGCGCGCGGCATAGGCAATGGTATCTCGCTGATCATCTTCGCGGGCATCATCGCTGAAATGCCGCGGGCGATCTTCAACCTGCTCGCCTCCATGCGTGGCACTGGCGCCAATATCGGCTTCGTGCTCCTGATCACCGCCCTGGTGATCGCGCTTGTTGTGTTCATTGTGTTCATCGAGCGCTCCCAGAGGCGCCTCTTGATCCAGTATCCAAAGCGCCAGCAGGGCAACCAGATGATGCAGGGGCAGAACTCGTTCCTGCCGCTGAAGATCAACACCTCTGGCGTGATCCCGCCGATCTTCGCCATCGCCATCCTTATGCTGCCGATGACGCTTGTCGGCTTCTCGGGCGGCAACACGGTTGATCCGACGGCAGCGGCCGCTGCCGGCTCCGGCATGATGGGCGAGGTCACCACCTGGCTCGCCCAGACCTTTGCGCCTGGAAGTTGGACATACATCATAACCTACGGCGTGCTGGTGGCGTTCTTCTGCTTCTTCTACACCTCGATCATGTTCAACCCGCAGGAGACGGCCGAGAACCTGCGCAAGTATGGCGGATTCATCCCCGGCATCCGCCCCGGCAAGAACACCGCTGCCTATATCGACTATGTGCTGACTCGACTTACGACGATTGGCGCTATCTATTTGGTATTCGTATGTATCTTGCCGGAACTGCTCCGGCGGTACTATCCGGAGATCCCGTTCTATATCGGGGGCACATCGCTGCTGATCGTCGTCTCGGTGACCATGGACACCGTGACCCAGATCCAAAGCCACATGCTTGCTCACCAGTATGAAGGGATGTTGAAAAAATCGAGGCTCGGCGGGAAGAAGGGCTCCCGGACGCGCTAGAGTAAAAGCCGTTTGGGAGGACCCCGCACTATGAATTTGATCCTGTTTGGACCGCCCGCCGCGGGCAAGGGCACCCAGGCCAAGCGTCTCGTGAGCGAGCGTGGTTTCATCCAACTCTCAACCGGCGATATGTTGCGCGGTGCTGTGGCGTCGGGCTCGGAGCTCGGCATCCGCGTGAAATCCATCCTCGAGGAGGGCGGCCTCGTATCGGACGAGATCGTCATCGCCCTGATCGACGAAAAGCTGGACGAGCATGTCGGCGCGCCGGGCTTTATTTACGACGGCTTCCCGCGCACGGTCGGCCAAGCTGAAGCGCTGGACGACCTGCTCGAGAAGCGCGGCACAAAGGTCCACCAGGTGATCCGCCTCGTGGTCGATCAGCCTGCACTCATCGAACGCGTGACCAAGCGGTTTGAAGAGCAGGGGCGCAAGGACGACAATCCCGCCACCTTCACGGTCCGGCTGGAAAAGTACAATGGTGACACAGCGCCCTTGATCCCGATCTATGCCGAGCGCGGCATCCTCAAGGAAGTCGATGGGATGGGCTCGATCGAGGCGGTTTCGGCTGAGATTGACACCGCTCTTTCCACCGCCGGATAGCGTGTCTGCAAAACCCGCGATTCTTCTATTGACGCGCTTCGTTGCGTGGCTATAACGACGCACTTCGTTAAGACGGCAAAGCGTCTCCCTGCGCGCGGGTTATTTCGCGCGCCTGCGGGGTGCTTTTGCATTGAAACAAGACGCTCAGGAGCTTGGCGCCCGTGGCCCGTATTGCCGGTGTAAACATCCCTACGAACAAGCGCGTCGAGATCGCGCTGACCTATATCCACGGAATTGGCCCTGCCATGGCTCGTGAGATCACAGAAAAGGTCGGCATCTCGCGCGATCGCCGCGTTCAGGAATTGTCCGACGCTGAGGTCATCCAGATCCGCGAGACTATCGACCGCGACTATATGGTGGAAGGCGACCTTCGCCGCGAAGTCTCGATGAACATCAAACGCCTGATGGATCTCGGCTGCTATCGCGGCCTGCGCCATCGCCGCCGCCTGCCGGTTCGCGGCCAGCGCACCCATACGAATGCACGCACGCGCAAGGGCCCCGCAAAGCCCATCGCTGGCAAAAAGAAGTAGGACCTAGACAATGGCCAAGGATACACAGCGCGTCCGCAAGAGAGAGCGCAAGAACATCACCTCGGGCATGGTCCATGTGAACTCGTCGTTCAACAACACCATGATCACGATCACCGATGCCCAGGGCAACGCGATTTCCTGGAGCTCGGCTGGCGCCATGGGCTTCAAAGGCTCGCGCAAGTCAACGCCTTATGCGGCGCAGGTGGCCGCCGAGGACGCTGCGAAGAAAGCCCAGGAACACGGCCTCAAAACTGTAGAAGTCAATGTCCGTGGACCCGGCTCTGGCCGCGAGAGCGCCCTGCGCGCGCTGCAGGCCGTGGGGCTGACGATCACTTCGATCCGCGACACCACGCCGATCCCGCACAATGGATGCCGCCCGCCCAAGCGCCGCCGCGTCTAGTTTTTCTCCGGCGCACGTCTGAAACGTGCGTCGGACATGTCTTTGCTCCCAGGAGTCGCCCATGGCCGACGTCGCCATTGAAAATGTGAATGACCGTAACTGGAAAGAGCTGATCCGCCCGAACCGCCCGGAGATCATTCCCGGTCTGGACGCTAAGCGGAAAGCCAAGCTCGTTGTTGAGCCCCTTGAACGCGGATTCGGCACGACGCTCGGCTCGGCCCTGCGCCGCGTGTTGCTGTCATCGCTCCAGGGCGCTGCGATCACCGGCGTTCAGATCGACGGCGTGGTCCACGAGTTCTCATCCATTCCCGGCGTGCGCGAAGACGTCACAAACATCGTTCTGAACCTGAAGCAGATCGCCATCGACATGGTGTCCGACACACCCAAGCGCATGGTGCTGAAGGCATCTGGCGCGGGCACGGTGACCGCGGGTCAGATCGAGACCCCTGGCGATGTGAAGATCCTCAATCCAGACCACGTGATCTGCACGCTCGACGATGGCGCCTCCGTGCGCATGGAATTCACCGTCAAGACGGGCAAGGGCTATGTCCCTGCTGACAAGAACCGCCCCGAAGACGCACCGATTGGTTTCATTCCGGTTGACGCCATCTACAGCCCGGTGCGCCGCGTTGGCTACCAAGTGGAAGACACCCGCGAAGGCACGGTGCTGGACTACGACCAACTGACCCTCAGCGTCGAGACCGACGGATCGGTCACGCCCGAGGATGCAGTGGCCTACGCCGCGCGCATCCTGCAGGACCAGCTCCAGCTGTTCATTACCTTCGATGAGCCTGTGGTCGATGACCAGTCCACCTCGGAGGAAACCGAACTGGGCTTCAATCCTGTGCTGCTCAAGAAGGTCGACGAGCTCGAGCTTAGCGTGCGTTCGGCCAACTGCCTGAAGAACGACAATATTGTCTACATCGGGGACCTCATCCAGAAGTCCGAAGCCGAGATGCTGCGCACGCCGAACTTCGGTCGCAAATCCCTCAACGAGATCAAGGAAGTGCTGGCGGGCATGGGCCTCCACCTCGGCATGGATGTTCCGGACTGGCCGCCGGAAGACATTGAAGGCCTGGCTCGCCGCTACGACGACCACATCTAGGACTGATGACTGAAGCGCGGGCGCCGCGCATGAGAAAGGAAGAAACCCATGCGCCACAAACTCGCGCACAGAAAACTCAACCGCACCGCCTCCCACCGCAAGGCGATGCTGGCAAATATGGCCGCCAGCTTAATTGAGCACGAGCAGATCGTCACGACGCTGCCCAAGGCCAAGGAAATGAAGCCGTTCATGGACAAGCTCATCACGCTGGCCAAGCGCGGTGATCTCCATGCGCGCCGCCAGGCTGTGGCCAAGGTCCGCAATCAGGATGCAGTCCGGAAGCTGTTCGACGTCATGGGTGATCGCTATGCCGAGCGCGCGGGCGGATACACGCGCGTGTTGAAGGCGGGTTTTCGTCATGGTGACAACGCCCCGATGGCCGTGATCGAACTGGTCGACCGCGATGAGGACGCCCGCGGCGCTGCAGACAAGGCGCGCCACGAGGCCGAGCTTGAGGCGATGGACGAGGCCTGAGCGCCAGTCGCCTGATCGGGTTGAAGAATTTCGCCGCTGACCGAGCCCCGGTCGGCGGCGTTTTCGCAACTGGGCCCACGCCCCGAAAACGCGCCTAGCGGTGCACCAAACACCGCTGCATGCTTGCAAAATCGCCTCTGATCGGAAATGACAGGGGACCAATCCGCCTGCCAGGCCTTGGCGGGCGATTTCCAGAGGGCGGGAGGAGACAGCGATGCCGCGACCGGCAGGCGTGAGGAACCGTGATTTTGCTGACAAGCGCGCGAGCCTGCTTGCCACGCTGACCGACTTCGCCCTGAATTCCGATTTGCGCCGCCCGTCCCTGCGCCAGTTCGCGATCGCAGCTGAGGCCTCCGAACCCACGCTGAGGCATTACTTCCAGGACCGCCAGGGCGTCGTCGTTGCGATCCTCGAATGCATTGGCGAGCGCGGCCAGGCCCTCTGGAACATGATCGCGACGCCAGCGTCCGATGGGCCGACCGCGTTCGAGGAATACTTCCGGGTCTCTGAAGCGGGCATGCGCCATGGCGGCTTCATTCGCGCCCATGGGTTTGGAATCATTGAGGGCGTCGCCGATCCCGTGGCGGGGAAAGCCTATCTGAGGAACGTCCTGGAGCCAGCCCTCAACGCGGTCGAGCGTAAGCTCGCCGCCACGCCGGGCACGACAGAAGATCCGAAAAAGCTGCGCGCCATCGCGCTCGCCACGCTGTCTCCGATGCTGGTGATGAGCCTGCACCAGGACCTGCTGGGCGGGGACCAGGACTGGGAAATCGACTCCGATGTCACGTTCCAGTCGATCCAGTCGGTCCTGAGCCTCGGGGTTGCCGGGCTGGACTGACCCGCCTCAGGTCTGGCGCGTCGGATCGGCCACGCTGCCCGCCAGCACGAAACGCCTGTCGCAGTATTTGCACTCCACGAAATCCTCATCGCCCATCTCATAGAAGACAATGGGATGACCCAGCGCGCCGCCGCCGCCATCGCACGACACGCGTTTGGTTTCGACGATGATGGTCTCCGGTGCCGGAAGCGGGTCGAGGGGATGGGTCATGGATCGGGCCTTGACGATCGAGGTCTGGCCCCGGAGGTAATTGGGGCCGGGAAGTCCGTCAACAGATGGTTCTTCCTGCAACAGCGCGAGGAGACCCCATGCCAGACCGTCCGACCCTTTATCACTGTACCGATGCGCGGTCCCTGCGCCCGCTCTGGGCGATGGAGGAGCTTGGCGTCGAGTTCGAACTGATCAATCTGCCGTTTCCGCCACGCTGGCATCGCAAGGATTACCTTGAGATCAACCCCCTCGGCACGATCCCATTCTTTGTCGATGGCAATGTGAGGATGACGGAATCCTCGGCCATCTGCCAGTATCTTGTTGAAACGCGCGGGCCCACCGATCTAGACGTTCCGATCGGGGATGCTGAGCGCGGGGCGTTTCTCAACTGGCTCTACTTCTCTGATGCGACGCTGACGTTCCCCCAGACCATCGTGCTGCGCTATTCGGCGCTCGAGCCTGAGGCGCGGCGCCTGCCCCAGGCGGCCGAAGACTATGCCAAATGGTTCGCGGGACGCCTCAGGGCGGTGGAAACCGCGCTTGAGACGCGCGATTGGCTGGTGGCGGGGCGTTTCACCATTGCCGATATCTGCGTGGGCTATGGCGTGTATCTCGCCAGCAAGCTTCCGCCCCTTGAGCCCTCTCTGACCCCCAATGTACGCGCCTATCTCGCCCGCCTGATCGACCGGCCAGGTTTTCAGGCAGCCCTCGCCCGTCAGGAGGGCGATAGTCCGCTGTAAGGCCAGCACCAGCGTCCGCAGACGCTTGTTGATTTGTTCTCCGCTTCCCTGCGCTTCGCGATAGAACGCGCTCAAGGC
>JBCBGD010000128.1:0-7308 GCA_038527085.1 Pseudomonadota bacterium
CAACGAGACACAGGATCGGCCCGCGCATCTTCTCGGTCCGCTTGTTTACGGCGAGATATTCAATGATGCGCTCTTTCACCTTGTCGAGACCGTAGTGGTCACCGTCGAGCTGGGCTTCGGCCTTATCGAGGTCGATGGAAATGTCTTTCCGCTTCTCCCACGGCAGGGAAATAATCCAGTCGAGATAGTTGCGCACGACGGTGCTTTCGGCCGACATCGGGCTCATCTGGCGCAGCTTCTTCAGCTCGCCTTCGGCCTTGATGCGCGCTTCTTCAGGCAGCTGGGCCTCGTCGAGCTTCTTCTCGAGTTCGGCCACCTCATCGCGCTCGCCGCCATCCTGGCCGCCCTCGCCCAGCTCACGCTGGATCGCCTTCATTTGCTCGTTGAGGTAGTACTCGCGCTGGGTCTTCTCCATCTGTCGCTTCACGCGGTTTTTGATTTTTCGCTCCATCTGGAGCATGCCCATTTCGCCTTCCATCAGCGCGAACACCTTCTCAAGGCGCGCCTTCGGGTCTGTCATCTCAAGCATTTCCTGCTTGTCTGACAGCTTCACGGACAGCTGGCTGGCCACAGCATCGGCGAGCTTGCCGGCTTCTGTGATCTGGGAAATCGTGGAGACGCTTTCCGGCGGGATTTTGCGGTTCAGCTTCACATAGCTTTCGAACTGTTCGATCACCGCGCGCAGCAGCGCTTCGATGTCGTCGCTGGTGTCGCTTGGGGCGTCCAGCGTGTTGAGCTGGGCCTCGAAATAGTCACCGCGATCGTGCAGCTTTGCCAGAGTCGCACGCTCGCGACCTTCGACCAGCACTTTCACCGTGCCGTCGGGCAGTTTCAGGAGCTGCAGGATCGTGGCAACGGTGCCGACCTGGTAGAGGTCATCGGCGCCGGGATCGTCCACCGTCGCGTCCTGCTGGGCCACCAGCATGATTTCATTTTCGCCATCCTCGACCATTTCGAGGGCGCGTACGGACTTGTCACGGCCCACAAACAGCGGCGCCACCATGTCCGGGAAGACAACAATGTCCCTCAGGGGGAGGACCGGAAGTGTCTTTTGTTCAGGCATAAATGCCTCCTCTTTATTGGCGCTAGTTGTCCCGCTCAGCGGCGACGCGCCAGCTTCACGCCTGAGTGTCAGGCGATTCTCGTTTTCTGAAACACGATGTTGGGCGCGCGGCGGGGTGGTTCAACCCGGTTCGCACAGGTGATTTGTCAAGTCGCAGCTGGAAACTTCTCTAGCCAGAATTCGTAGGCAGGAAACTGTGCGTCGAATCAAAGTCAAAGCCGCAGAGCAACGGCCGGGTCGCTACCCTTTCACCGACCACTACGACTGGCAAACGATTCTAACTCGCAGCGTCCTGCTGGGCTTCGCCGTGGACGTAGAGCGGTTCGGCATTGCCATCGACGACTTCGCCATTGATCACCACTTCCTGGACACCGCGCAGATTGGGCAGCTCGTACATGGTGTCGAGCAGGATGCCCTCCATGATAGAGCGAAGCCCCCGCGCGCCGGTCTTGCGGATGATGGCCTTCTTGGCCACGGCCGAAAGCGCTTCCTCGGTGAACGTCAGGTCCACGCTCTCCATTTCGAAAAGACGCTGGTACTGCTTGAGCAGAGCGTTTTTCGGCTGGGTCAGGATCTGGATCAGCGCGCTCTCGTCGAGATCTTCGAGCGTTGCGATGACGGGCAGACGGCCAATGAATTCAGGGATCAGGCCGTAACGCTGCAGGTCCTCAGGCTCACACTCGCGCAGCAGGGCGCCGGTGGAGCGCTCTTCAGCGTCCTTCACATCGGCGCCGAAGCCAATGGTGGAGCCTTCCCCGCGCTGGGAGATAATCTTGTCCAGTCCGGCAAAGGCGCCGCCGCAAATGAACAGGATGTTGGTCGTGTCCACTTGCAGGAATTCCTGCTGGGGATGCTTGCGCCCGCCTTGGGGCGGCACGGACGCAACCGTGCCTTCCATGATCTTGAGCAACGCTTGCTGCACGCCCTCACCGGACACATCACGCGTGATGGACGGGTTATCGGACTTGCGGGAAATCTTGTCGATCTCGTCGATATAGACAATGCCGCGCTGGGCGCGCTCGACATTGTAGTCGGACGCTTGCAGCAGCTTCAGGACGATGTTCTCGACATCCTCGCCTACGTAACCCGCCTCGGTCAGGGTCGTGGCGTCAGCCATCGTGAACGGCACGTCGAGGACGCGCGCCAGCGTCTGGGCGAGCAGTGTCTTGCCGCAGCCCGTGGGGCCGATCAGCAGAATGTTGGATTTCGCCAGTTCGACACTGTCATTTTTCGACGCATGGGCGAGGCGCTTGTAGTGGTTGTGCACGGCAACCGAAAGAATGCGCTTGGCGTAGGCTTGGCCGATTACATAGTCGTCAAGCACATCGCAGATTTCCTGCGGCGTCGGCACGCCCTCTCGCGAGCGGACCATAGCCGACTTGTTCTCTTCACGGATGATATCCATGCACAGCTCGACGCATTCATCACAGATGAACACGGTCGGGCCGGCAATCAGCTTTTTCACTTCATGCTGGGATTTTCCGCAGAATGAACAATAGAGCGTATTCTTTGAATCGCCGGAGCCGTTTTCTTTCGCCATACCTGCCTCAATGCCGCGCCGGAGTTAACGACGCCTTACGCAGCCGCTTCCTGCGACGCGCCTAATCGATCATATGTCACGCCCCCCTGCAAGCGGGGGGCCGCTTGGATGTGTGCTATTCGCTGCTTTCGTCTTCGGCGCGGCGCTCAAACACCCTGTCCACAATGCCAAATTCGACAGCTTCCTCTGCCGTCAGGAAAGTGTCGCGGTCCAGTTTACGCTCGATCGTCTCGTAGTCCTGGCCCGTGTGCTTCACATAGATATTGTTCAGCCTGCGCTTCATATCGATGATTTCAGCCGCATGGCGCTCAATGTCGGTTGCAACGCCGCTGTAGCCCGCTGAGGGCTGGTGCAGCATGATGCGCGAGTTCGGGAGGGCGATGCGCTGGCCTTCCTGTCCGGCTGCCAGCAGAAGCGAGCCCATGGACGCGGCCTGCCCGATGCACACGGTCGAAATCGGCGAGCGCACGTACTGCATCGTGTCGTAGATCGCCAGGCCCGAAGAGACATATCCCCCAGGGCTGTTGATATACATGGCGATGTCTTTTTTCGGGTTCTCCGACTCAAGAAACAGCAACTGCGCCGTCACGAGCGACGCCGTGCCGTCGTCGATCGGGCCGGTAATGAAGATGATCCGCTCGCGCAGCAGGCGCGAGAAAATATCAAAGGAACGCTCGCCGCGGCTGGACTGCTCCACAACCATGGGAACGAGGTTGAGTGCGGTCTGAATGGAATCTTGCATAGTGATTGGCCTTGTTGGGGGGCGAGTCGGCATGTCGTGAGGTGCTGCCAGATGCGCAGATATTTGTCTACGCCCCGGCAAACTCAAGCCCCCAACTGAGCGGGCGTACAATTTGCATTCTCTTGCCCTATCGCGTCGCCGCATGCGCGTGTCACGCCGGTCTGACACACACGTGTGCAAGATAGGGGGTTTTCGAAGGAGATGGGGATCGTCATGTTCACCCGTATGGGACCGAACCTTGCACCCTTCCTGAAGTCCATCCCCTTCCTGGCGGATGTACCGCGGCGCGCACTTCGGGCTGCAGGCCGTGAGGCGACCTGGTTTTGCGTTCCTGCGGGCAAGGCGCTGTTCGAAGCCGGCGATGTGTCTGACTGTATCTATTTCGTGCTGTCTGGCGCGCTTGGCACTTTCCGGCGATCGATGGACGGGCGCACCGAATTCGTCGGCCACATACGCGCGGGTGAGCCTGTGGGAGAGATGGCGCTGTTCCTTGCCCAGGACACCGATGGCGACGGCGAGCTTGAAGATGAGACGCACTCAAACAGCGTCTATGCCCTGCGCGACAGTGAGATTCTGCGCATATCCCGCAAGGGTTTTGACAGGCTGATCAAGGCTGAGCCTGAAATCTTGGAAGCGATGATCCGGCTGATCCTCCTGAGGCTGAAGCAATCCCGGCGCCGCTCTGACCGCGCCGAACCGAAAATCTTCGCACTGATCTCAACCTCCCCCACAACGGATATCGGTCTTCGCGCCTCCGCATTGGAACATGCGCTCAGCGCGCTCGGCCTGCGCGTCGCCATCATTGATGAGGCGCGCGGCGATGACAAACCCACCGCCTTCTTTGATGAGCTTGAGCGCGATCACGACATCGTGCTCCTGGCTGCTGCGATCAGCGACACGTCCTGGTATCGTCTTGCCATGCGGCAGGCCGACCGCGTCTGGGTTCTGGCGCGCGCCGATGCCCGCCCGTCTGTTCCTCTGTTCCCTGAAGATCCCTCTCCTGCCCGCGCATTTCAGCTTGTGGATGTGGTGCTTTGCCATTCTGGCGGCACACGCCAGGCCTGCAAACCCATCACCTGGCGGGAGGCCGCCGGCGCGACGCGCGTGTTTCACTGGAACGGGATGGAGGGCGTAGACTGCGACCGGCTCGCCCGGGTCATGGCGGGCCGCTCCATAGGCTTGGTGCTGTCTGGCGGCGGTGCACGTGCCTATGCCCATATCGGTGTCGTAACAGCCCTGCGCGAGCGCGGCATCCCAATAGATTTTGCTGGAGGGGCCTCCATGGGCGCGGTGATCGCTGCCTGCGTCGCCATGGGCTGGGACGATGCCGAAATCGAGTATCGCATCCGCAAAGCCTTCGTGGAGACCAACCCCCTGGGCGACTGGCGTCTCCCGGTGGTATCCATGGTACGCGGAAAACGTGTCGACAACCGCCTGAAGGAGCACTTCGGCGACGCTGAGATCGGCGATCTTGCCCTGCCCTTTTTCGCGGTGTCGACAAACCTCACCGACGGCGCCTTTCGCGTCCATCGCTCGGGCAGCCTGCGCAAGGCCCTGCGCGCCTCGATCTCACTGCCTGGCATCCTGCCGCCTGTGGTCGATGAGGGCGAAGTGCTTGTGGATGGCGCGGTCCTGAACAACTTCCCTGCCGACGTGATGCAGGATTTTCACCGCGGCGCCGTCATCGGCTGCGACGTCGCCCGCGCGCCTGAAGGCTTGTCGGCAGACGAATTCGTGAAATCGTCGGGCTTCCTACCCTGGGTTTGGGAGCACGGCTTTTCCGCCCCGCCGCCGATCGCAGGGCTGCTCATGCGCACTGCGACGCTCAGCGTGAACCCCAGCGCCGGGCGCGAACACACCGACATGCTGATCCTGCCCGAACTCGCCGACATCGAGCTGCGCGACTGGAAGGCCTATGACGCCGCCGTTGAGGCGGGGTACGAAGCCGCAGTCAAAGCGCTGGATGGCGGCGAGCTGTTTCCCGGTGACAAACTCCACCGTCGCAAGGGCGAAACCCAGATCGCGGAAACGGTGGGTGCGGTTTAGCGCCTGACCGACGCTACGCCGTTTCCTGGAACAGCTCTCTTGCAATCAAGAAGCGGCGGATTTCGCTGGTGCCTGCGCCGATCTCGTAGAGCTTGGCGTCGCGCAGAAGGCGGCCTGTCGGATAGTCATTCGTGTAGCCATTCCCGCCGAGGATCTGAATCGCGTCGAGCGCAATCTTCGTGGCTTTCTCAGCGGCGTAGAGGATCGCGCCTGCGGCGTCCTTCCGAGTCGTCTCACCCCGGTCGCAAGACTTGGCGACGGCGTAAACGTAGGCCCGTGTCGCGTTCATCTCGACATACATGTCAGCGACTTTGCCCTGGATCAGCTGGAACTCGCCAATCGACTTGCCGAACTGCTTACGCTCATGCACGTAGGGCAGCACAACGTCGATCGCGGCCTGCATGATGCCGATGGGGCCGGCGGCCAACACGGCGCGCTCATAATCGAGCCCCGACATCAGTACCTCGACCCCGCCATTGACCGGGCCCATGACATTCTCTTCGGGAACCTCGCAATCCTCGAAGACGAGCTCACCCGTCTCGGACCCGCGCATACCGAGCTTGTCGAGCTTCTGGGCGACGGAGAAGCCCTTGAAACCCTTCTCGATCAGGAAGGCGGTGATGCCGCGCGAGTGCTTCTCCGGATCTGTCTTGGCGTAGACGATCAGCGTGTCGGCGTCAGGGCCATTCGTGATCCACATCTTGCCGCCATTGAGGATGTAGTGGTCACCCTTCTTATCCGCGCGCAATTTCATTGAGACGACATCAGAGCCCGCGCCCGTCTCGCTCATGGCGAGGGCGCCGAGGTGCTCACCGGTGACCAGCTTGCTGAGATAGCGGGTCTTCTGATCGTCCGTGCCCCAGCGCCGCAGCTGGTTCACACAGAGATTTGAATGTGCCCCGTAGGAAAGTCCCACGGACGCGCTCGCGCGGGAGACTTCCTCCATCGCAATGCAATGCTCGAGATAGCCGAGCCCCGTGCCGCCCCATTCCTCCTCAACAGTGATGCCGAGCAGGCCAAGCTCACCCATTTTCGGCAAGAGCTGACGGGGAAAGACGTCGGTCCGGTCGATCTCGTCGGCCAGGGGCGCAATCTCGTTCTGGGCAAAACTTTTCACGCTGTCGCGCAGCATGTCGGCGGTTTCACCAAGATCGAAGTTCAGTGTGGGATATGTGTTCGGGATCATGGGCCGGGTTTAGCGGGTTCCGCCGCCCCCGCCAAGCGGCCACTTTGCCCGCCCTAGCTGTCTGAAAGCAGTGCGCGCAGCAGGTAATATCCCATGATCACGAAGATGAGCCCACCCACCAACAGGGCAAACGGGCCGGCATAGAGCGCCCAATCGCTCGTGATCGGCACGTCTGACTGCATCGTTGAGCGCAAGTGATGGAGCCCCCAAGCGCCGATCAGGGCCCCGCCGAAGGCTGACAGTCCGTAAAGAATGAGTGATGCCCAAGGCGCGCTTGGACCCTGCACCTCAGCTTCAGGCACCCGGCCCTCGGGAAGATGAAGCGGCTCCAGATCATCCACCACGCGCGCGCTTTCGTCCCGACCGAGTGTGATCTCTTCCAGCGCTTCAAGATCGTCATGGCCGCCATTGCCATTCGCCATGATCGGTGTCTCGCTCGAACGCGGCTGACCGTCGTCGGCCTCGCGGATTTCTGCCAGTTCTGGCTCACCGTTCTTCAGTTGGGAGGCAATGGAGGAGATTGCGGCAGCAGCGACGGGATCATCGGGCACAGGCTCGGCGCCCCCGGAGGATTCCGAAACCGGTTCTGGAACCTCGCTCGAGATCGGTTCGCCATCATCCTCGTCGTCGTCGAGGGGATCAGCCAGGGCCGAGACGGCCTTGGTGATCTCTGCAATGCTCGCATCACTCGGATCGGACGCTGGCACGTCTTCGCCGAGAATGCGCGTCAG
>JBCBGD010000129.1:0-7239 GCA_038527085.1 Pseudomonadota bacterium
CGATCCTGTTCCTCGGGAATAGCCGCGTCCTCATCCAGGCGCGTTCTGAGCACGTCGAGCACGAACCGGGGAGGGACAATTCCCGCGTCGACATCGGCCAAAAGACGCAGCCGCTCGTCCTCAACTGCGCCTGCCACTTGCGCGATCCGTGCGAGAAACGCCTGCGCATCGGCCAGGTCCGAGACCCTCTGCCGGGCGACCAACAAGTTTGGCAGGTCGATCCAGGCACCTGACCTGTGGTCGGCAACATAGGGATAGGCATTTCCGAGGCCGACGCGCCCGTGCCCGAACTCACCCACCCGCACGGCGTTGTTATAGGTGCGCAGAACCATTACTTGGTGGCCGCGAAGCTCACTGCCTTCCGGCGCCAGCGTGATTTCTTCAAGCAGTTTGAGCGCCTCAATCCTGCGCAGGCGCAACCGCTCGAATGCGGCCTGTGACCGGTCGCCGATACGGCCATTGGTTTCCACGTCCAGAAGGTCGCTCGGCAGACCGAGCTGTGTCAGCGTCTCCGGCGTCGAGGAAATCTCCATCCTGGCCAATGTGTCGAACAGTTCTTCCGACTGGTTCGTGACCTGGCGGGAGGGATTGTTTGGGTCTGCGCCGCAAGCCACCAGACCGATTGCCGCGCCAAGGACCAGCGCCAGTCCCAACAAGCCATGTCGCGTGCGTGTCATCATCGGCTGTAAAGTGAGATGCGCCGCACTACGCGTAAAGGGAATTTAACCGCGAAAGAGTGCGGGGTGGCGGTTGTAGGAGCCCATCTAATCGGCTAAGCGTCCGCCGCACGACACGAGGAGCAAAACCTGTGGACAACAATCCCAATTCCCCCCCGAACCAGCCTCCAGGTCAACCCGGTGCTCCGATGCAGCCCGGCCAACCCGGACAGCCAGGCCAACCTGGCGGACCGATGGCGGCCCAGCCTGGCCAGCAGCCCCCGCAAGGCAATCCTGGCGTGCCCGCAGGCGGCGCCCAGCTGACGGGCAATGTCCTTTTCTACAAGCAGCCCGAACCGCTTTCGCCCGAGGCCCACGGCCCGCTCGGCGTGAAGCAGATCCAGCAGCCGTTCAACTTCCTGCGCGAAGCCCACGCTGTGCCGGTCACCGTGACCGAGTTCGGCATGGCCGCCAGCGCTTACCCCGTGATCTTCGTGGGCGATGATCGCGTCCCCGTTGCCGTGATGGGCGTGCGCCAGGGCCAGAACCTGTTTGTGACCGCCGAAGGCCAGACCGAGCCTGACTACTACGTGCCGGCTTTTGTGCGTCGCTACCCGTTCGTGTTTGCTGCCGACAACAACTCCGACAGGCTCCTTCTGTGTGTGGACCGCCAGGCTCCTATGGTGACGGACCAGCCGGAAGTGCCTTTCTTCGAGAATGGACAGCCGTCGCAGTTCACAAATGACGCCATCGAGTTCTGCAAGGAATTCGAGCGCCAGCGCCGTGCGACCACCGAGTTCGCCGACATCCTGAAGCGGTTTGACCTGTTCGAGCAGAAGTCCGTGGCCTTCCAGCCGCGCGACCAGCAAGGCAATCCTGCGGGTGAGCAGCAGAAGATCGCCGACTACTGGGCGGTGTCCGAAGAGAAGCTGAACGCGCTTCCGCCGGAGCAGTTCATGGAGTTGAAAAACAATGGTGCGGTCGGTGCGATCTATGCCCACCTCATCTCGCTTCTGAACTGGTCGCGCATCATCCAGCGCGCGATCCGAGCCAACCAGGGTGCACCTGCACAGGCCTAGGCCCTCGTTGCTGATCCGATCCCAAAGGGCGGCCCATCGAGGTCGCCCTTTTTCGTTCTGAAGCGCCCATCACGCCTGCCTCAAGATTTCGCGAGGCGCTTTAGATATATGGTATGCGTAGGCATATGCCGTGCATCGCAATCCCAAGCGTTCCTGGAAGGCCCCTATCCATGCTTCGACTTCTGCTCACAGCGCTTGGCGCCCTTGTCCTGTCGATGGTCGCGCATGCTGAGCCCTATGATGCGGGCCATGCCGAAGTTGAGCTGATTTCCGAGCGCACCACGGCGCTGCCTGGGGAGACGGTTTACCTTGCGCTCGACAAGACCTTGGATGAGGGCTGGCACGTCTACTGGCGCAATGCGGGCGACGCTGGCCTGCCGCCGGAGATTTTCTGGGACGAAGGCCCCCTCGGCGAGAAGACCGAGGGCGAGGATTTTGTCTGGCCGGTGCCGAAGCTGTTGCCGGTGGTTGAGGGCGAGATCATGGATTACGGCTACGACGATGCTGTAACTCTGCCGTTCGCCGTCACCGTGCCGGAAGATGCGCTTGGCTCGATCAGTTTCCGAGGCGTGGCCGACTACCTGATTTGCAAGGATGTCTGCATCCCCGAAAGCGCGCCGGTGTCTTTCACGCTGTTTGTCGGATCGGCGCAGGAGCCTGACGAGGACAATGCCGCGAAGATCGCTGCTGCGCTTGCCGCCGCGCCCGTTCCGTTCGAGGGCGAGGCAGCCGCGCGTTCTTTAGATGACGAGATCCAGATCAACTTTGCGCCAGCTGACAGCGCGCTTTTCGCCGACGCCGGGCTCCGCTTCTTTCCCTTCGATAACGAGATCGTCCACGCCGCGGACCAGGCCCAGTCCAGAGGCCCGCAAGGCGCAAGCCTGACCATCCCGCGTGCCGCGCGCGAAACGCTTGGCGATACGATCGACGGCGTCGTGGTGGCAACCAGAGCAGACGGTACGCGCACGGGCTTCACCGTCAGCGCCAGGGCAGGTAGCCAGGCCCTTGCGGGCACATTTGGCACGGCGGTGGCTGGCATTGCTGCTGACGGCGGCTTTGCGGCAGCTGGCGGCGGGCTGAACCTGTTTGCGCTCGCCGGCCTGGCGATCCTTGGCGGGCTCATCCTGAACCTCATGCCGTGCGTGCTGCCGGTCCTCTCGATCAAGGCAATGGGCATGGTGTCGGCCGCCAGCAAGGATGGTGGTGGCCATTTGCGCGCCCATGGCCTTTGGTACACCGCAGGTGTGCTCGCCTCCTTTGCTGCGCTCGCAGCAGCGTTTGTGGCCTTGCGTTCTGTGGGTGAATTCTGGGCGCTTGGCTCCTTGTTGCAGTATCCGGCCGTCGTTGCAGCGCTTGCGCTCGGCGCCTTCGTGCTGGGGCTGTGGCTGCTTGGCGTGTTCGAGGCGGGCACATCGATCCAGAACATCGGCTCCGGGGCAGCCAGCCGTGGCGGCAGTTTCGGCGCGTTCGCCACAGGTGCGCTGGCGGCGACGGCGGGGGCGCCGTGCGTCGGGCCCTTTGTCGGCGCATCCCTAGGCGCCGTGCTTGAGAGACCGGCTGTCGAGGTGTTCTTCATCTATCTCATGCTCGGCCTCGGACTGGCGCTTCCCTTCCTCCTGTTAAGCTTTGTGCCGAACCTCGCACGCTTTCTGCCCAAGCCTGGCCCTTGGATGGAGCGGGTAAAGCAGTTCTTCGCCTTCCCCATGTTCCTGACGGCGGCCGCGCTCTTGTTTGTGCTCGGCGATCAGGCCGGAACGGGCGCTGTTGCCTGGCTGGTGATGGGCGCGGCCCTGATCGCCTTCGGCATCTGGGCGATGGGCGCTGCAGGCGGCCGCATGCGCCCCGCCGCGCTTGTGGTTGGCGCCATCGCCATCATTGGTGGGCTGGCCCTTCCCTTCAGCACCGCGCGCACACAGGCCGCAGCCGCCACCAGCGGGCCGACCTATTCGGCGAGTGTGGAAACAGAGGCCTGGAGCGTTGAGCGCGTGGCGCAACTCACGGCGGAAGGGCGCCCTGTTTTCGTCGATTTCACAGCGACCTGGTGCATGATCTGCCAGGCCAACAAGCGCACAACACTGACCCGTCCTGAGGTTCTGAGCGCCATGGAGGCGGCTGATATGGCGTTCCTGGTGGCTGACTTCACAAACAAGGATCCTGCCATTGCCGAAGAGCTCCAGCGCCGCGGCCGACCCGGTGTGCCCATGTATCTGCTGTTCGCGCCAGGCGAGAGCGAACCGAAGATTCTGCCCCAGACTCTGACGCCGGGACTGATGCAACGCGAAATCGCCGCAGTGACTGGCAACTGAGGCTCTGGCTCATATCTGATGAAGGTAGGCTAACCTTGGGAGAGGACCCCATGAATATGCGCAACATCTTCCTGGCTGGCGGCATGGCCACGGCCGTCTGCCTGACCGTCGGCGCTCTGGTGGCATCGACCGCTGCAGCACAGACCGCAGACCTCGCACCCGGCGTGACCGCGCCTGGGTTCACAGGTACCACCAGCAATGGCGAGACGGTCTCCCTGTCCGATTTCGAAGGCCAGACCGTCGTGCTGGAGTGGACCAATCACGACTGCCCGTTTGTTCGCAAACACTACGACGCCGAATATGCGAACATGCAGGGCTTGCAAGCCGAAGCGGGCGATGACGATGTGGTGTGGCTGACGGTGATTTCCTCTGCGCCAGGCAAGCAGGGCCATGTGAGCGCCGAAGAGGCCAATGCCCTGAGCGAAAGCCGCGGCGCTGCGCCCACCCATGTGATCCTCGATGAAAGCGGCGACATTGGCCGTCTCTATGGCGCGAAGACCACGCCGCACATGTACGTCGTCGAGGCTGATGGCGAGCTCGCCTACAATGGCGCGATCGATTCAATCAGCTCGGCGCGTGCGCGCGATATTCCCGATGCGGACCCCTATGTCGAAATGGCGCTGGCGTCTGTATCGGAAGGCGCAAGCCCCGACCCGGCCGCCACGAAACCCTATGGCTGCTCGGTCAAATACTGAACCGTGCCTTGGGCGTCGGCTGAACATGCAGGCGCTACACGGGCGGCTGAGGTGCGCGTCTGGTTGTTTGGCAACTTGAGGGACGCAGCCAGTCCGATGGCTTCTGCGTCGTGCAGCAGGGTCGCAAGGCGCCGAAGCGCGGACAGCCTTTCGTCGGATTGAGACAGCCTGTCGAGCTGCACCTCGGTATCTTCTGCCATGCCCCGGAAAATGCAGGCGAGGTCTTCCGCCTCGCTTTGATGCGCAAGGCGAGCCGCCGTAACTGAAAACTTCGCGAGTTCATCTTCGATTTGTGCACCGAGAGGCTCGCCAGAAAGCGCCCCCTGAACATCGCCGGACAACTGCGCGGCGGTGCGCGACCATTCCCGCGCCAGATCATGATCTGCGTGGGCGAGGGGGCCTGCCAAGGCGAGGGCGAGCGCCGCAAGAACAGATTTCATCATGGCACAGCCTTTCTGATTCCCTCTGTAGGGGAAGCAATGGGCGTGCCGTTCGCCTGTGCCGGCTTTGATGGCGGGCCGTTGGAAACGAAAGCGCGCTACCCATGCGGGTTCTGCGTGGTGGTCTACACCCGCGCAATTCTGGTGCCCATGCCGCCGCACCGCACGAAGTTGATCGGTTCAGCAGCATTTGTTGCTCAAAAGACGGGCAGATTTCTTCAACGCGCGATGAAAAAAGTTTCACAATTCGCGTTGACAGACCGTGTGCAGATCGTTTTTCTGTCGATGCAGTTTCTGGGAGGAAATGCTGCGAGTGTGAGAGGCGCGGAGGCCAACAGGCTGACCGCGCCTTTCTTTTTAACCAGATGGTATCTCCAGTCCGGTCGGCAAAAAAAGCCGGACTGCGAACAGTCCGGCCAAAAGAGTTGGCAGTTTGGAAGTCCGTCAGCAGGGCCCGGCACCAGAGGCTCAGGGGTGAGGTAGGGGCGTTGCAGTTCCAGCACCGTGCCTCGCTGACTTACTGATAAACAATATGCATTTATCGCTAAACGTCAAGCGGTTCTTATCGAAAATCGATTAACTTCCTGTCATCTGCGAAAAGGGGCGGCTCGCCGCCACAGGCATGTGCCGACGTGACCGTTGACACGTCGCCCGGGCTGGCACACCCACGCAGACAGGAAATCATACCGCTATGGAGCCCGCCATGAGCGACCCCCGCCAGCACATCATGCCCGTCTATCGGCCTCCGGAAGAGGCGTTCGAGCGCGGCGAAGGCGTGCGCCTGTTCACAGAAGACGGCACCGCTTATCTCGACTTTGTCGCCGGCATCGCCGTTAGCGCGCTTGGCCACAGCCATCCGGCCATGGTCGAGGCGCTGAAGACCCAGGCTGAAAAGCTCTGGCATACGTCGAACATGTTCCGCGTGCCAGCAGGTGAATCGCTTGCCGCCAAGATGTGTGCGCGCCTTCCCTTCGCAGAGCGGGTCTTCTTCACCAATTCTGGAACCGAGGCGGTCGAGTGCGCAATGAAGACAGCGCGGAAATACCATTGGGCCAATGGACGCCCCGACCGGTTCGAGATCGTGACCTTCTCAGGCGCGTTCCATGGCCGCTCGCTCGGCGCGATCAATGCCGGCGGCAATCCGAAATATCTTGAAGGCTTCGGGCCGGCCCTGCCTGGCTTTACCCAACTTGAATGGGGCGACCACGACGCGCTGGACGCTGCCGTGACCGAGAAGACCGCCGCGGTGTTTGTCGAGCCTGTCCAGGGCGAGGGCGGCGTGCGCGCCATGCCTGAAGCGTGCCTGATGGGTCTGCGCAAGCTCTGCGACGAGCGCGGCGCGCTGCTCATCTATGATGAAGTGCAATGCGGCATGGGCCGCACAGGACAGCTCTTTGCCCATGAATGGGCGCCCGAGGCGGAGCCCGACATCATGTGCGTCGCCAAGGGTGTGGGGGGCGGCTTTCCCTTCGGCGCCTGCCTGACCACGGAAGAGACCGGCATCGTGATGCAGCCTGGCTCCCACGGCTCCACCTATGGCGGCAATCCGCTCGCGATGGCCGTGGGTAATGTTGTCTGGGACATCATCAGCGATGAAGACTTCCTCGCCGATGTGCGCCGCGTGGCCGGCACGCTCAGCCAGTCGCTTGCGGGCATCGCCGAGTCCCATCCCGACGTGTGCGACGGCGTCACGGGCAAGGGCCTGCTCACGGGCCTGAAGATGAAAGACGCGCCAAAGCCGCTCCAGAATCTCTGCCGGGAGCACCAGCTTCTGGTCGGCGTGGCGGGCAACAACGTCCTGCGTCTCGCCCCACCGCTTGTGATCACCGATGAGGATGTGCGTGAGGCCACGTCCGTCATCGACGCGGCCATTGGCGAGATGAAGCAGGCAGGCTGAGCGGCGGGCATGTATTGGCGCGCGATTCTGCTGGGCGTCCTCGCTGGGGTTGTCGTTTTTGCTATCGCCATCTTGACCAAAGCGCCGCGCGAGGACCGGGACTGGCAGCCGCATCTGTCAGTGACGCCGAGTGCCGAGCACAGCAGCGATGACTGGCGGGTCGGGC
>JBCBGD010000130.1:0-7216 GCA_038527085.1 Pseudomonadota bacterium
GGGTCAGGAGGTCGCCTCGCTGCGCGCCTCCCATGCTCGCCAAGCCGAGCGCCCGGGCGCCGGAATACACTGGTGCAGGCGAGGTCGAGCATTGCGGCTGCGCTGCGCTGTGAGCGCGATGTTGGGGCATCGCCCGGATAAGGGCGCCTTCAGTCTCTGGGCATTGACCCGCCATATCGCCGCGAAGCTCCAGCTGGAGTTCCGCCACATTGGACGGGCAGTTCGCTCTGCGTCTTGTCCCGGCCAAGGCCTCGACGTGGTTGACCCCCGCGCACGCACTATTTACGGCCCTCCTATCCCGCCTGATGAAAAGCCTGCTCCATGACCGACCTCACAACGCTCGCCGAAAACGCAAAAGCCTGGCCTTTTGAGCTGGCGCGGAAGCTGAAGGTGCGTGTCGAGCAAATGGAAAAGGCCGGTCAGCGCGCGCCGGGCGATGCGGTAATTTTCGAGACAGGCTACGGCCCCTCCGGCCTGCCGCACATCGGCACCTTCGGCGAGGTCGTGCGCACGACCATGGTGCGCCATGCCTTCGAGACGTTGACGGGCGGGGATATTCCCACGCGCTTGTTGTGCGTGTCCGATGACATGGACGGCATGCGCAAGGTGCCGCCCACCGTGCCCAATCCTGAGCAACTCGAGCCGTATCTGCAGCAGCCGCTGACGGTTGTGCCAGACCCGTTCGGCACCCATGACAATTACGGGGCGCATATGGGCGCGCGCTTGTGCGCGTTCCTCGACAGCTTCGGCTTCGAGTACGAGTTTCTGTCGGCCACCGACTGCTACAAGGATGGCACATTCGATCCAACGCTCTTGCGCGCGCTTGAGAAGTTCGACGAGATCATGGACGTCATGCTTCCGACGCTTGGCGAGGAACGGCAGGCCACCTATTCGCCCTTTTTACCGATCTCGCCGACTACAGGCCGGGTACTCTACGTGCCGATGAAGGCCACCGATCCAAAGGCCGGCACCATCACGTTTGAGGACGAGGACGGGACGGACGTGACCCTGCCTGTAACGGGCGGCAACACAAAGCTGCAGTGGAAGCCCGATTTCGGCATGCGCTGGGCTGCCCTCGGCGTTGATTTCGAGATGTTCGGCAAGGACCACCAGGCCAATGCGCCGATCTATTCCAAGATCTGCCGCATCCTCGGCCATCGCCCGCCCGAACAATATGTCTACGAGCTTTTCCTCGACGAGAAGGGCGAGAAGATTTCCAAGACCAAGGGCAACGGCATCTCAGTGGACGAGTGGCTGGCCTATGCGCCCACCGAAAGCCTGTCGCTGTTCCAGTTCCAGAAGCCGCGCACGGCCAAAAAGCTCTACTTCGACGTTATCCCCAAGGCGGTGGACGAGTATCTGACCTTCCTGGAGAAGTATCCGAACGAAACCCCTGAGCGCCAGATCGAGAATCCGGCCTGGCACATCCATTCAGGCCAAGTGCCGGCCGACACAAGTCCTGTCTCGTTCGCGCTGCTCTTGAATCTGGTCAGCGCCGCCAACGCTGAGGATCCCGACACGCTGTGGGCGTTCATCGGCCGCTACGCGCCGGGCGCCAGCAAGGAGAGCCATCCTCTGCTCGATCATCTGGTCGGTTATGCCATCCGCTACTACGCCGATTTCGTGCGAACGACGAAGGCCTATCGTGAGCCGAGCGAGCAGGAGCGCGCGGCGATGGAAGACCTCGCCAAGCGCCTGCGGGCCGCGAAAGACACTGACAGTGAGGCGCTGCAGACCCTGACCTTCAGTGTGGGCAAGGATCATGGGTTCGACAACCTGCGCGATTGGTTCAAGGCGCTTTACGAAGTGCTGCTTGGAGACGAGCAGGGCCCTCGCTTCGGCAGCTTTGCCGCGCTCTATGGGCCTGGGGAAACGGCTGACTTGATCGACTCGCGTCTGGCGGGAACTCATCCCTGAGCGAGAGCCGAAACAAGCGCAAATTGTGACTATTTTGTCTCAATCCAAAAAATCACACCTCTATAAGCCGCAAGTTCTTGCGCAATAGGGCTTCAATCGGCACACAAGCGGATGACTATGCCTTGAAACAGAGAATGGTGGGTAAAAATTGGCTCAGGACCTGGATCCCATCGACACGCGCATCCTGTCGCTTATTCAGGACGATGCTGCGCTGTCCGTCGCCGATATCGCAGAGAAGGTCGGCCTTTCCTCCTCGCCCTGCTGGCGCCGCATCAAGCGCATGGAAGAGACGGGTATCATCACACGGCGTGTGACACTGCTCGACACGCAAAAGCTTGGCCTCGATTTCGAAGTGGTCGCCAATGTGAAGCTGTCACTGCCCAGCCGCGAAAACCTCGATGCGTTCGAAACGATGGTTCAGGCCTGGCCTGAGGTCACCGAGTGTATGACCGTGACAGGCGCGGTGGACTACATCGTCCATGTCCTGACCACGGACATGCACGCCTATGACGAGTTTCTGCGCGACAAGCTGCTCGGCTCAGGCCTCGTCTCGGATGTGCAATCGCGCATCATCATCCGCGTGGCCAAGCGCACCACGGCCGTGCCGCTCGACAGTCTCGCAGGTTAGGCGTCAGCCTGGCTGCCTGCTCAGTTTCCGGTGTTCCTGAACCGTTTGGACTGCTGCGCCATCACGGCCCGGCCGAGCGGGTCCGGCAACAGCTTCGCCAGCGTCGCCATGCCCTTGTTCACTGCGCCCGGCACCACAACAGGCATCCCGCGCTCAACCGCATCGATACCCGCTTCGACCACGGGCGCGGACTCCATCCACATCCAGGTCGGGGTCTGTTTGGTCTGCTCGCGTGTGCCATTCACATCGTGGAATTCGGTCCAGGTGAAGCCCGGGCAAAGCGCGCAGACATGAATGTTGTGTCCTGCCGCCTTGGCTTCCGCATGAACGCTCTCGGAGAACTTGATCATCGCTGACTTCACCGGCGCATAGAGCGTGTGGCCGTTGGAGCCCGGCGTGTATCCAGCCAGCGAGGCGACATTGATGATCCGCCCGAAACCGCGCTCCACCATGCCCGGAAGCACCTTGTGCGTGAGTTCCAGCGGCGCGGTGAGCAGCACCTGGAGAAATTGGGCCTGATCCTCCCAGCTGGTGTTGAAGAACGTGCCTGGCAGGCCGTAGCCTGCATTGTTGACCACACCATCAGGCGCGCGGCCGTGTTCCTTCAATTCAGCCAGGATCGCGTCCACGGCGTCTGGGAGGGCGAGGTCCTTGGCAATGACGATCGCATTGGTCTTGAATCTCTGTTCGATGTCCTGGGCCAACGCTTCGAGCCTGTCGGCCCGGCGTGCCGTGAGCGCCACGTCCCAGCCCTTCGCCGCGTATTGGCGCGCAAACTCTGCGCCGATTCCGGCTGATGCACCGGTGATGAGGACAAGGCGGCGGGGCATGACGGGCTCCTGTTGAGGCTGGGGTCAATCAATCGTCTTTGGTGGATGGGAGCAAGTGGTGCGGCCCTGGCCCACGGCTCGCCATATGGTCGCCGGCATTGTGCAGCGCGCATTTCTGTAGCGAAAGGCATCCGCAGCCGATGCAGCCATCCAGCTTGTCGCGCAGGGCCTCCAGACCCGCAATCCGTGCGTCCAGCGTCTGGCGAAACCGTGTCGAGATCCTTTGCCAGTCGCGCAGTGTCGGGTTGCGGCCCTCGGGCAGGCCGCTGAGAAGGTCTCTGATCTCCTTGATGCTGAACCCAAGGCGCTGGGCGACCATGATGAAGGACAGGCGGCGAATGTCGGCGCGCAGGAACCGGCGGTGCCCACCGCGATTCCGGAGCGAGCGAACCAGTCCCTTTTCCTCATAGAACCGGATGGCCGAGACCGACAGGCCAGTGCGCGAAGCAATGTCGCCAATCGCCAGAAGCTCGCGTCCATGGGTCGTCATGATAGGCCTCCGAAAAGGGCTTGATCTCAACCAAGGTTGAGAAATTACACAAGGAGGAGGACGCGGGGCAAGTGGGCTTCGCGCGTCGATCTGAAAGGAGTTTCGCCATGACCCAAGCCACTCTTGAGCACGTCAATCTCACCGTCAGAAACCCCGAGAGGACAGCAGACATGATCTGCAGAGTGTTTGGCTGGCACGTTCGCTGGAAGGGTAAGTCTGCCTCAGGCGGCGACACAATCCATGTCGGCAGCGAGACCGACTATCTCGCCATCTACTCATCGCGCGGTGATCTCAAGCCGCACATCAAGGCCAGCAACCACCAGGTCGGACTCAACCATGTCGGCATACTCGTGAACGACCTCGACGCGGTTGAAGCGCGGGTACGCCAGGCAGGCCTCACGCCCTTCGGCCACGATGACTATGAGCCGGGCAAGCGCTTCTACTTCCTCGATCCCGACGGCATCGAGTTCGAGGTGATCAGCTATGCCTAGCGGAGCGCTACGGGATTTATGATCGCCTGAACTGTGCCCTCCAGACGGGGCACCCCGAGCACGAAGAAGAACGCGCCAGGGCCATCGGCGGCGAGATCCGCCGTGGCCATGTTCTCGAGGATGTAGACGCCATGTTTGGCGAGCAGGGTCTGGTGCACCTCAAACGGCCGGGCTGGATTTTCAAACGGGATGACTTCCAGCCCCCAGCTGTCTGCGCCGACCGCAACGACGCCCAGCCCTGCCAGATATTCTGCACCCTCAACGCCAAGGCCCGCATAGGCCTGAATGAGATCGCCCGCCTCCATCTCCGCTTCCAGCGTGCCTGTATGGAAGAGCACGACGTCGCCCTTCTCGATGGTGACACCAGCCGCTGAAGCTGCCGCGTCGATCTCGGCGCGGTTGAACGCGGTGCCCGCCGGGACGGGATCTGCGCCCATGACGGTGGTCATGTCGAGCAGGACGCCCCGCGTGGCGATCGGTGGGATCTGGTGGGTGCCGAACTGGGTCAGGCCCGCGGTCGTGACGAAGTCCGAAGCGTGGACGCCATTATAGTAATAGTGGTCGATGCCCATATGGCCGAGCCCGTCGATCTGGCTGCCGACGCCGACAAATGTGCGCACGAGGTCATCATTGCCCGTGGCCTTGTTCTCGCCGAGCGGGACACCTGTGCCGTCCGAGAGCTGGAGGATCGTCACATCATATTCGCGCGGACCATAGGCCGGCGTGGCAGGGCCTGTGACCATGCCGAGCTGGAAGGACTTGCCTTGCGTTACCAGCGCCGCGGCGGTCGCGGTCTTTTCAGGCGTGATGTGGTTGACCGCGCCGATCCGATCGTCCGCGCCATGGGGTGAGGCGGGCCAGTCGGCTGGCGGCTCGGCATGGGCGCAGGCGGCGGTCAGCGCCAGTGCGGCAAGGGTTGCCAGTGTTCTCATATCTCTTGTCCTCCCTCGGTGCGCCTTTCGCGGCGCTTTTCACCAAGGGAGCGGAGATTTTCGGCTTTGTGAAGGGGGAGGGCGCTTATGCCGTTTCCCGCCCAATGGCGTAGAAGCGTTCGCGGCGCTGGCGCTTGAGCTCCTGGGGCGACAAGCCTTCCAGTCCGTTGAGCGCTTTCTGAATGGCCTTTCCGGCATTGTTCACCGCCTTGGCCGGGTCGCGGTGGGCCCCGCCGATCGGTTCCTTGACGATGTCATCCACGATGCCGCGAGACTTCAGGTCCTGCGCCGTGATCTTCATGGCTTCGGCCGCCTCAGACGCCTTCTCAGCGTCGCGATAGAGGATCGACGCGCAGCCCTCAGGTGAGATCACTGAATAGATCGAGTGCTCCATGATCAGCACCTGGTTGGCCGACGCGATGGCGATCGCCCCGCCAGAGCCGCCTTCGCCGATGATAAGCGATACCATGGGCACCGAAAGGGTCAGGCAGCGCTGGGTCGAGCGCGCGATGGCTTCGGCCTGGCCGCGCTCCTCGCCGGCCTTGCCGGGATAGGCGCCGGCTGTGTCGACGAAGCTGATCACGGGAAGGTTGAACTTCTCGGCCAGGTCCATCAGGCGCACGGCTTTTCGATAGCCTTCGGGGTGGGCCATGCCGAAATTGTGCCGGATCCGGCTCTCTGTGTTGTGGCCTTTCTCATGGCCGAGCACGACGACAGAGCGGCCCTTGAAGGTCGCAAGGCCGCCCAGCACCGCTTCATCATTGCCGAACACGCGGTCGCCAGCCAGCTCCTGGTAGTCGGTGAACAGGCCGTCGAGATAGTCCTTGAAGTGCGGGCGCTCGGGGTGGCGCGCGACCTGTGTCTTCCGCCACGGGGAGAGGTTCCTGTAGAGATCCTTGAGCTGCTTTTCTGATTTCTCACGCAGCTTGCCGAGCTCTTCGGAAATGGACGGGCCGTCTTCGGACGCGTCAACGGCCTCCAGCTCAGCGATCTTCGCTTCCAGCTCCGCGAGCGGCTTTTCAAAGTCGAGATATGTCGATGTCATGGCCCCTGATTAGTCCGTCCCGCTGTCTGGCGGCAAGGGCTTTCGCGTGTAGAGCGCGCCTTTGCGGTCCCCGTCATCATGGCGGCGCTCGAATTCATATCCAAACTTCTGCGCCACACGGATCGAGGCGGGATTGGCATCATCGATCAGCGCGAAGGTCTCTGTCCTGAGCATTTCAACGTCCAACCAGGCGTGGACGGCGCCCAGCGCTTCACCCATCAGGCCTTTGCCGTGCCAGGCGGTCGACAGCGCATAGCCGACCTCGGGCACGCCGCGTTTGTCAGGTGTCTGTGGGCGCATCGCATCCATGAAGCCGCAATCCCCGATGAATGCGTCGGTCTCTCGCAAGGCGACCGCCCAGAAGCCGAATCCCAGAAGCGGCCAACTGCCCAGCAGCCGATGCATCGTCATCCATGCGTCCTGTTCCGACCGCGGCTCGAGAATGGTGTGCTCAAGCACCAGAGGATCGCGCCACATGGCGGCAAACGCCTCGAAGTCACGTGCCTCATGGGGTCTCAGGATCAGCCGTTCGGTCTCCAGCCGCGGCGCGCGGTCCAGGCTCACGCCTTGGCCTTCATCTGCTCCAGCATCGCTTTCATATCGGCGTGGACTTTCTGGATCGCTTTCAGGGGCCGCACCATCACCTTAAAGTTGGTGATTAGGCCATCCTCATCCCACCAGATCATGTCGATGCCGTTGACATGGATGCCGTCCATCTCGGTTTCGAATTCAAGCACGGCCTTGTCGCCGCAGTCGAACACGTCGCGATACTTGAACTCACCGCCAAGAGTGTTTCCCGCCGCGCCGAGATAGGCCAGCGTGATTGTCTTGCCGCGCTGGGGCGTATGTACGATCGGGCTCTCGAACACCACATCATCATGCA
>JBCBGD010000131.1:0-7177 GCA_038527085.1 Pseudomonadota bacterium
ACACTATCTCCCCGGCAGAATGCAACAACTACATCGTCAACGCCGGCTATGCTTCCGCTGAAACTTAAGGTGCTCTAATCAGGCGTTCGCGGATGGACAATAGCGGCTGATGAACTCGCCATGGCCTGGCATGCGCTGCACGAGATAGCGGATCGATTGCTCCATGCCGTCGATCTCCGTCTTGATCTCAGCTGGATTCAGCGCGTTCGCGACGGGGCTGTAGCCCTCCATTTCGATGCCCTGGCCAAGCATTACCGCAGCCCAGCTGGTTTCGGTGAACAGCTCATCCTCTTCGCGGAAGATTTGTCCATTGGTACGAAAGAGTTCGATCTTCTCTGTTAGCGTTTCTGGCACCGCCATGGTGCGACAGTGGTTCCAGAACTCGGAGTCGTCACGCTGTGTGGCGGTGTAGTGAAGGATCAGGAAGTCGCGAATGCGGGCGTATTCTTTCCCGGTGAGGCGATTGTAGGTGTGCTGCTGGGTTTCTGTGATGCCATCCAGCGAGAGCACGGCGAGCAGTTTGTTGATGCCCGTATTGATGAGGTGAATCGAAGTCGACTCCAGTGGCTCCATAAAGCCCGCCGCCAGGCCGAGAGCGACCACATTCCTGTTCCAGAATTTCTTCCGGCGCCCGGTTACAAAGCGCAGGAAATTTGGCTCTGCCTGGGGTTTGCCTGCCATGTTTCGCACCAGAATGTCGAGTGCCTCGTCATCGCCCATGAACTCGCTGCAGTAGACGTGTCCATTTCCGTTGCGATGCTGGAGCGGCACCTGCCACTGCCATCCTGCGCTGTGGGCTGTGGCCTTCGTGAACGGGGGCGGCGGGCTTCCATCTTCACGCAGGCAGGGAAGGGCGACGGCGCGGTCGCAAGGCAGATAGTGCCGCCAATCCTCATAGCCTGTTTGTAGCGCCTGTTCGATGAGAAGTCCGCGGAAGCCAGAGCAATCGATGAACAGGTCCCCGGTGATCACATCGCCATTCTCCATGGTCACGGAGGACACGTAACCCGTCTGGCCATCCAAAGTGACATCGACGACTTTGCCCTCACGGCGAACAACGCCGCGCTGCTCTGCGTCACCCCGCAGGAAGCCCGCGTAGGCGGTGGCATTGATGTGATAGGCGTAGTTCATCGGTGGCAGGTCTTCGCGCTGATAATCCGCTGTGCGCGCGAACTTTCCGAAATAGGCCGCCATGGTCTCGAGGTTGAACGCCTGGATCGGGCGCGGGTCGCCATCCTGGCGAAGCTTGCGCCAGATCTGGTGGAAAGAGATGCCACCCATTTCGTATCCATAATTGCCGAAGGGGTGGATGTAGCTGTCGCCGACTTGGCCCCAGTTCTCGAACTGGATGCCGACCTTAAAGGTGCCTTGAACCGCCGCCAGCAGCGTTTGTTCGTCGATGCCGAGAAGCTGGTTGAAATCGACGAATGGCGGGATCGTGGCCTCGCCGACACCGACGGTGCCAATCTGTTCGGATTCGATCAGATCGATATGCAATTGAGCGCCGGACTTCAGCCTGCTGAGGGCGGCGGCCGCCATCCAGCCAGCCGTCCCGCCGCCCACGATTACGATCTTTCCGATGCCCATGGTGTTCTCATCCCGTCTTGACGCTGTCTTCTTAACTACAGCGAAATGCGACTGCGTATGCGACAAATATGTAACAGCACGCCTTGAAAATGTGAACGTTCATCTCGGCGGTTGAGAACGTTCTCATTCGGTGGTACCGCCGACTTTATGGAATAGTAGCCAAAATTATTGGTGCACGGTCTGGGAGGAAAATGTGCAAAACAATAAAATTTTCGGAGAGTCCTCGGAGTCGCGGCGCTGGAGCATGCTTGCGGCGGCTTCCGGCTTTGCGCTGGCATTGGCCATGGGACCCGTCGCCGTAGCGCAGGACGCTGGCGATGACACCACTGAGGAAGACGATGTCTCCGTTCAGGATACGATCGTCATCACGGGATTTCGCCAGTCCCTTTCGTCCGCCCAGGACATCAAGCAGAATGCCGAGACCTTTGTCGACGCCATCACCGCAGAAGACATCGGCGCCCTTCCAGACCGGTCTGTTGCCGAGTCGCTTCAGCGAGTCCCGGGCGTGAACATTGGCCGCTTTGAGAAAACAACAGACCCGGACCGCTTCTCGGTCGAGGGCACAGGCGTCATTGTCCGTGGCCTCCCATTTGTTCGCTCCGAACTCAATGGCCGCGAAATCTTCTCTGCCACGGGTGGGCGCGTCCTGAGCTTCAATGACGTCTCGCCAGAGCTGCTGGGCCGCGTCGAAGTCTTCAAGAACACCACAGCCGACATGGTCGAAGGTGGCATAGCTGGTACTGTGAACCTCGTTACGCGCAAGCCGCTTGACAAGGATGGGCTCAACATTGCCGGCACGATCGGCGCGAACTATGGCGACCTGCGTGAAGAGTGGTCGCCGGAGTTCTCCGGCCTCGCCTCGAACACATGGGACACCGAAGGGGGCACTTTCGGCATCCAGCTGGGCTATGCCTATTCTGAGCTGGAAAGCCGCACCGATGCGTCTCAGGTCACTGACCCTTGCTACCGCGCCGACACGCTGGACGGGCCCTGCTTCAGAACCCAAGCCGTCAGCTCCGCAGGCTTCAGCGGTGATCCCACTTTCGATGCAAGCAACTTCCCGCCCGCAAACTCGCTTCTTGTGCCCAAGGGCGCTGGTGTCCGCACGACGGATCTGACTCGTGAGCGCGAGGCGATGTCCTTCGTTGGTCAATACGAAAGCCCGGACGGTAAATGGCTTGCGACCTTCGAGTGGCTCAACTCCGAAACCACGTTCGAGACCGAGGAATTCTCCATCCTCGCGCTCGTGAATGATGACAATCTGTTCCCAGTTCAGGCGCCTGGCTCTACATGGGAGTTCAGCAATAGTGGCATCTTCCAGCGCGGCCGCCTGACACAAACGGACAGTGGCGGCTATGGCAGCCCGTTTGGTGGTATTCCGACAGAATTCCTGCGCTTTGAGCGTGGCGCGGAGGCTGAGACCGAAGACTTCTCTTTCGAGTTGGACTACTCGCCCACTGACCGCCTGCGCTTCAATTTCGAAGCCCAGACGATAAGCTCGGACCTGACTCGGGACTCCATCATCGGCGCGATGAACACCTGGTCGGACATTGAACTCGACATCACGGGCGATACGCCAGAGGTGCAATTCCTGCCGCCAAGCTTCACCGCTGGTGCGCCGGGTGATGCTGTCACGAGCGGCTTTTACACCTATTACTGGTTTGCGCTCGACAGCCGCGAGAAGAACGAAGGCGACCTCAACAGCCTGCGTTTTGATGGTGAATACGACATCAGTGATGAAGGCTTCTTCCGATCTGCGCGCTTTGGCGCGCGCTGGGCAGAGCGTGACCGGGTGACTCGCAACACCAACTTCAGCACCTGGGGCAACCTGTCCGCGCCATGGGCCGGCCGTGCCGGCTGTGCGCCGTGGAATGCAGGCCCAGGATGTGCCGCAACGGGCGGCTTCCAGCCCGGTCGTCTGTTCACGGGTCTTCCGGGTCAGGAATTCGCAACCGGCGGCGGTGCTTTCGTTGATGAGTTCCCCAACTCGTCGTCCTTCCTCGACCCGTTTGGCGACAACTTCCAGCGTGGAAACGCTCCCATACCAACAGCCGGCGGAGCTGGCTGGTTCTTCGGCGGTGACGACTTCCTCGGGGAGTACCTGTCGGGCGTGACCGATGAGCAGGTCGCCGAAATCGAGACCTTCTCCCAAACGCCGAACGCCACCTATGGCGTCAATGGCCGGACTCAAACCAACGCCGTGACAGGCGAGACGGTTGAGTGCGATCCGTTCTGCCCGTCTGAGATTTCAGACGTGACGGAGATCACCAACGCCTTCTACGGCCGGCTCGACTTTGGACACGAGTTCAACAACGGCATCACGCTGGATGGCAATATTGGCGTCCGTTACGTTGAGACGACGATCGAAGCAGGCGGTGAAACGCGGTTCCCCGTACCAGACCTCTACGATACCCCAGCGCTTGACGACATGGGCAACCAGATTGGCGGCGGCAACGGCGACGGGATCGTCCAGGTCGACGAGATCACCGGCTTCTGTGCTTTCCAGGCGATGAGCGCCCAAACCCTGCCTGGAGTCTGCTCGCTCAGTCCTGAGAGACAGGCTGAATTTGCTGCGGCTCATACCGGCGAAGTGATCATTGACGATCGCGACATCGAATTTGAGAACTGGCTTCCGAGCTTCAATGCGAAGGTTGACTTCGGCAATGGCTGGCTGGTGCGCGGCGCGGTGTCTAAAGCGATTTCGCGGCCAGACCTTCAGCTGTTCCGTGCGGGCGTGCCGATCGGCGACAATACCGACGCGCTTCGCGATGCAGGCAACCTCGAGACCGGGCCGCTGTTCGCAGCCCAGACAGGCAACCGCAACCTGCGGCCAATCGAGTCGATCAACTATGACCTGTCCGTGGAATGGTACTGGGACGATGTTGGCTCCCTCACCGCGTCAGTCTTCCTCAAAGACATTAGCGGCTTCGTGAACACGGGCTTCTCGACCGTGAACTACACCGCACCGAGCGGGCAATCTTTGGACGTTCAGATCCAGGGACCGGTCAACGACCAGGATGGCAACCTGTCGGGCTTCGAGCTGACTTATCAGCAGACATACGACATGCTGCCTGGGCTCTGGAGCGGCTTGGGATCGCAGGTCACCTACACCTACGTGGATGGCAGCGACTTCTCCAACCCGAACCTTGCCTCCTTCGGTCAATCATCGGTAACTACTGGTGTGAACGAATTGGGCGGAAGCACGTTCACGGATCTTCAGCCTCTGGCGGGCATCTCCGAGGACACCATCAATGCCACGGTCTTCTACGAGTATGGGCCTGTGGCGCTGAGGGCAGCCTACAACTGGCGCTCTGACTTCCTGATCACACCGCGCGATGACATCTTCCCGTTCTCGCCGATCTGGCAAGAGTCGACGGGCCAACTGGACGCGTCGGCCTTCTATGACGTGACCGACAACTTCAAGATCGGCATCCAAGGCGTGAACCTGCTCGACGAAATCACGGAAACCACGCAGGTGGTGGACTTCGACGGTACGCGGGTGACGCGCTCGGCCTTCCGCAATGACCGCCGATTCACGGTGCTCGGAAGGTTCTCGTTCTAGGGCGAGGCCAGATGGAACGTTTGTTTGAATTGGGGCCCCTGCATGCCAGGGGTCCCTATTCGCAAAGAGAACGCCTCTGTGTGCACCCTATGGCTGGTTAAACATGCCAATCTTGCCGCCTTGCGTGCTCTGCAATACTCCTCGTCACCGGGACGCTGACGACAGGTAGATGACATGGCTAGACGACGCCAATCTGTGACAATCAAGCACGTGGCCGCCGATGCTGATGTCTCCCTCCAGACGGTCAGCCGGGTCATAAACAACGAACCCAATGTCAGCGCCACGATGAAGGAGCGTGTCGAGGCTTCCATCGACAAGCTCGGCTATGTGCCTTCCATCGCGGCACAGCGCATGAGCGGCTCGCGCTCATATCTCATTCTCGCCCTCAACGACCGGAAACGTACCATCGCCCAATGGCGCGCCCGGGATGGCAATGATTGGGTCGACCAGATGTTGCTTGGCGGCATGTTGAAGTGCGCTGAGCATGGCTATCGCATGCTCATTGAGCTGGTCGATACCCGCGATGACCATGTCGAACGGGAATTGAGGGCGGCCATCGCCTCGCTGCAGCCTGATGGGATTATTCTAACGCCGCCGCATTCGCACAATCGCAAAATCATCGACTTGCTTGTCGCCAAGCGGATACCGTTCGTTCGTGTGGGGTCTCGTAGCATGGGCGAGGGCATCCCGGTTTCCATGGACGATGAGGATGCCGCCCGCATGGCGACTTTGCATCTCCATGGCTTCGGGCACACCCGGATCGGGTTCATTGCGGGTGCGCCGGAATACAATCTTAGCCAGTGGCGCCTAAATGGCTGGAAGGCATCCATGGTGGACCTGAGTCTTTCAACCGAGGGGCTTTTGGCCCAGGGCGACTTCAGTCTCGACTCTGGCAAGCGGGCGGCGCGTCAACTGCTGAGCAGAGAGGATGGCGCCACCGCGATCATCGCGAGCAATGATCAGATGGCGTTTGGTGCGCTGAAAGTGGCGCGCGAAATGGGGCTTTCCGTGCCAGGTGACGTATCGCTCGTCAGTTTCGACAATTCACCAAGTGTGCGTTTCTGCCAACCACCCATGACGGCCATCGATCAACCGATCGCGGAAATGACATCCATCGCTGTCGATCTGATCATTTCAACCCAGCGCGGGGAGCCTGCTCCGCCTGTGCCCGTGGTGGAGCCTGCACGTCTTGTAGAGCGCGCGTCGGTGGCGCCACCGGTTACAAAATATGGTTGAAGCGCAAGGGCAGTATGCCCGGCAAAGCAGCCAGTTTCTGGCGCTTTATACCCTTGCCTGGATCGGAGGCTCTGTCGCCTATGTGCCGTTTTTGACGGTACTTTTGCCTGCACGGGTTTCAGAGCTTGCTGGCAGCTCAGCCGTAGATTGGCTGGCCTATGTCTCGTTCGTCGGGGCAATCGCTGCAAGCATTGCCAATATCGGTTTTGGCTGGCTCAGCGACCGGGTGCGCAACAGGCGCGCTGTGGCGCTCGCCGGTTTGTTTTGCTCAAGCGTTTTTCTGGTCTCGCTGGGCTCGGTTGAGCGGTTCTCCACGCTCTTGTTTGTGATCGCGCTCTGGCAGCTGTCGCTGAACATGATGCTCTCGCCGCTCGCGGCCTGGGCGGGGGACTGCGTTCCGGATCTGCAGAAGGGTCGGCTCGGCGGCCTGCTGAGTATTGCGCCTGCTGTCGGCGCGATTGCAGGAATAATTGTGACAATTCCGGGGCTTGCGAACAGCCAGGAGCGACTTTGGATACTCGCCTTGATTGTCACGGTGTGCGTGCTGCCAGCCATCGTGTTCGCGCGGCCGCACGCCTTCCCGGGCCTTATGGTGAGTTCCATCTCCGGAGGGGCGCGTAGCAGAGGGCGTATACCCGTTTCCGGCAGTGTAATTCGGATGTGGCTCGCCCGCTTGCTCATCCAGATCACAGAAGTGGCCTTGTTTGCCTATTTGTTTCTCTGGCTGCGATCGCTATCCGATGCGGTTTCTGACAACGCCACAGCCTGGGTCTACAGCACGGTGCTGATTGC
>JBCBGD010000132.1:0-7082 GCA_038527085.1 Pseudomonadota bacterium
ATCGTGACGCCTGAGCCTGAGCCTGAGCCCGCCGAGCTGGTCTACCGTCTGGCCGACATCAACGCGGCCACGTGCGGCCTGCCGGAAGAGGCCGAGCCCACTCCCACCATCGCCCAGATCAGCGAATGGCCCGAAGACCAGCCGCGCCCTGAAAGCTTTCTGCAGACGCAAGTGGTCGGCGTGACTGCGGCGGTTGCTTCGCTCGATCCGTTCCCAGGCCTTGTAAAGATGGAGCCCGTGGAGATCCGCTCAGCGGGCATTGAGGCCAAAGGCCATTGCGGCGCGACCCGCATCTCAGAGCGCTGGTTCCTGACCGCCGCCCACTGCATCGACCAGGGCTATGACGAGATCCGCTTCATCGCAGGCACGACCAATCTGCGCGACTCCGATAACGCGCAAACCTTCCGCGCCGAGTCCGCGATCTGCCATGCAGGCTATCGCGGCCAGGACACACAGATGATCAACGACATCGCACTGATCCAGGTCAGCGAAGAGACCGTGCCGCTGATCCGCAACATTCCCACCGCCTCCTATGGCGCGCCGGAAGAGGTGCTCTCGGCTGAAAACTACGCCACGCCTGTCATGGCCGGCTGGGGCACGACCTCCTATGGCTCCTTGCCCTCTGACCTCCTGCTGTCTGCCGAGCTGAACCTGATCAGCGCCAGCCCCGGCGTTATCGTCGTGGAAAGCGCAAACGGACAGGGCCCGTGCGAAGGCGATAGCGGCGGCCCGCTTTACGTCACTGAAGAGGATGGCCAGCGCCGCGTCATCGGCGTTTTGTCGAACGTCTCGAACGCCCGCACCGCCACGCCATGCTCAGGCACCTATCGCGGCAATTACACCAATGTCGGGGGCTATGCCGACTGGATCGACATGGTGATGTCCGCATGCGAGGCGAATCCGGCACTCTGCCGCAACTGAGCCTTTCCGAGACCTCAGCCTGAACCCGGTGCCCCTCGCCCATGCCGTACCGCAGCCTCAATCCGGACAAGCTGATCGCCACGCTGGAGCGGCTCAACAATCGCATCCATGAGCGGTTTCCCGAGCGCGGCATCAGCGCGGTGTGCAGCGAACTCCTCGAACTGGCGCGCGGGCATGGCGCGCGGTCAAAGCTGTTGCGGCGGCCCAACTACTGGATCTGGGCGGGACAGGGGCTCACGCTCGGCCTGTTCCTCAGCGCCATGGCCTACGGGATCTACAAATACAGGCTCCCACGATTGGAGGGCGAGACTCTCGGCGCGCTCGAAGGTGTCGAAGCGCTCTTCAACCTGGTCATCCTTGCAGGCGCCGCCGCCTGGTTCCTACTGAACCTTGAAACGCGTATCCGGCGCGGGCGCATCCTCTCAGACCTGCATCAATTGCGATCCATCGCCCATGTCATCGACATGCACCAGCTGACGAAAGACCCGACCCATATCCTGGGGCAGGAAGGCCCCGCCACGCCGTCCTCACCCACCCGCGACATGACCGACTTCGAGCTGATCCGGTATCTGGACTATTGCGCGGAAATGCTCTCGCTGACGGGCAAGCTGGCCGCGCTCTACATGAACACCAGTCAGGACGATGTGGTCATCGCCACAGTCACGGAGATTGAAGAGCTTACGACAAACCTGTCGCGCAAGGTCTGGCAGAAGATCATGATCCAGCGCCAGGGACAGCTGCTCTCAGGACCGCCGGAGCAAGCGGTCGAGCGCCTCTCGAACGGACAGCCCACGGCGAACGAGACATGCTCGCCGCTGCATCCATTTGCGCTTGAAGATGAGGAAGAGACCTAGCCCCGCCCCAGGGGGAGAGTGTGCGCTATCCCAGCATGGCCGTTTTCTGAGGGTCCTCAGAACGCTCCAATTGGTGCTGGCGCACCAGGGTCAGCATCTCGTGGGCGCTTTCCGCCAGCTTGTGCAATTCCGCCAGATCGCGGTCATCGTTTGACTTCGTCTGATACGATGCGATCGTTGCCGCCAGATCGCTGACGAGCCCGTCTGCCAATGATTTCATGTGTTTTCCCCTTCCCACAGCCTTACCGACGATTTCCGCCCGATCCGTTGATACAAACTTTTTCTCCACCTCTGGGCGAAACCGCAAATGGGCTGGCCTGCGCAGATAGACCGTAACTCTTGATAAATTGGCAATTCTTGCCGCCTTGTTTTTCTTATTGCGGTTTAAAAACGCATATTTGGCGCGCCGCGGCAACCCACCTATCTCGAAACCCATGGACCGATTTGCCGCCCTGCTGGACCAATTGATTCTAACGCCCCAGCGAAACGGGAAGCTCGCCCATTTGGCGAATTATTTCAGGGAGGTGCCGGATCCGGCCCGCGGCTGGTCGCTGGCGGCGCTGGCCGGCGAACTCGACATTCCCGGCGTGAAGGCAGGCGTCATTCGCAAGCTGATCGAAGCGCGGATGGACCCGCAGCTGTTTCATCTGTCCTATGACTATGTTGGCGACCTGGCCGAGACCGTCAGTCTCGTCTGGCCAGGCAAGCCAGGCGCCAATCGCGCGCCACCTATTGAAGACGTTGTGCCGGCCTTGCTTGAGGCCAGCCGCGCTGAGGGCCAACGGTTGGTCGAGACCTGGCTGGATGCGCTTGATCCGCCTGGCCGCTGGGCGCTTCTGAAACTGGTCACGGGCGGGTTGCGGATCGGTGTCTCCGCCCGTCTCACCAAGACCGCACTGGCCCAGTTCGGCGATGTTGACGTCGCAGAGATCGAGGAGATCTGGCACGGCCTCGCCCCGCCCTATGAGAGCCTGTTTGCCTGGCTCGAGGGCAACGGCCCCAAGCCCAACCCTGACATTTCCGCGCCGTTCAGGCCGGTCATGCTGGCCCATCCTCTAGTCGCCAAGGACAAGCGCGATGATCCCGACGCGGTCGATCCAGAGCTCATCCGGCCCGACATCTTCGCCGCCGAGTGGAAGTATGACGGCATCCGGGTGCAGGCTGTGGCGGAAAACGGCGTGCGGCGCATCTACACCCGCACCGGGGACGACATCAGCCACACCTTTCCCGACGTGATCGCCGCCATGGATTTCGACGCCGCGCTGGATGGTGAACTGCTCGTGCGCGCGCCGGGCGGCGGCGTCGCGCCGTTCAACGACCTGCAACAGCGCCTCAACCGGAAGACCGTCTCCAAACGCCAGATGGATGACCGCCCCGCCTTCATCCGTGCCTATGACCTGCTCACCGAAGGCCCCGAAGACCTGAGGCGGCTCGCGTTTCGCGAGCGCCGCATCCGGCTGGAAACCTTCATCGACACGCTCGAGACTGACCGCCTCGACCTCTCACCCCTTGTCGAAATGAGCGACATCGCCAGTCTTGATACCGCACGGAACGACCCGCCCGCTCCGGAAATCGAAGGCGTCATGCTGAAGCGCTGGGACAGTCTGTATGTCGCCGGGCGACCTAAGGGGCCCTGGTATAAGTGGAAGCGCGATCCCTACCTGATCGACGCGGTGATGATGTACGCCCAGCGCGGCCACGGCAAACGCTCCAGCTTCTACAGTGATTTCACTTTTGGCGTCTGGCGCGAGGGCGAGGAGGGCGACGTGCTGACCCCCGTGGGCAAGGCCTATTTCGGCTTCACCGATGACGAGTTGAAACTGCTCGACAAGTTCGTGCGCGACAACACCCTGGAGCGCTTCGGCCCTGTGCGCTCGGTCACCGCCACCGAGGACCATGGCCTCGTCTTTGAGGTGGCCTTCGAGGGCCTGCAGCGCAGCCCGCGTCACAAGTCCGGCGTCGCGATGCGCTTCCCGCGCATCAACCGCATCCGCTGGGACAAACCGACAGCAGAGGCCGACCGGCTCGAGACGCTGGAAAAAATGCTGCCAGACGACGGCGTTACAAAGCGGTAAGGCGCTTTTGCCCCGCAAGCGCCGTATTCGTGAACCAGATAGCAACCCTATCGCGCCATCGCTGGCGCACCCCAACGGCTCTGGACGAACCCCATGGCGCTGAAAAAGCCAGACACGACGGCAAAGCCCCGCGCCAAGCCAAAGACCAAGGCCAACGCTAAGCGCAAGCGCCGGCCTGTCCTGAAGTACGGGCTGATCTCTGCGCTCGTGCTCGCACTCGGAGGGGCCGGCGGCGCGGCGATCTACTACCAGACCCTGATCCATGACATGCCGGACCTGCCGGAGACCGCAGAGCTCTGGACAGTGAAACGCGACCCGGCCATGGAATTCCGCGCAGAAGACGGCACGCTGCTGTCGATCCGCGGCCCGCGCTATGGCCGCGTCGTGCGCATGGCGGACCTGCCGCCTCACGTCTCCCAGGCCTTCATCGCGGCTGAGGACAAGCGCTTCTATGAGCATGACGGCGCGGACACGACCGCCATCGCCCGCGCGGCCTGGGCCAACTGGCGCAGCGGGCGCACCGTGTCTGGCGCGTCCACCATCACCCAGCAGCTGATCAAGAATCTCGTCCTCGACCCCCGCCAGACCATCAAGCGCAAGGTCCAGGAGGTCGAACTGGCGCGCGAGCTTGAGGCGAGGCTGACCAAGGCGGAGATCCTGGAGCTCTACCTGAACCGGGTCTATTTCGGCGCCGGGTTCTATGGCCTCGATGCCGCCAGCACCCACTATTTCGGCAAGGCGCCAGGCGAACTGACCCTCGCCGAAGCAGCCCTGCTTGCTGCCCTGCCCCAGGCTCCCTCGCGCCTTGCCCTCACGGGCAATCTGGATGAGGCGCGCCGCCGCCAAAGCTATGTGCTTGATGAGATGGTCGATGCTGGCTTCATCAGCGACCTGCAGGCCGAATTCGCCCGCATGGAAGAAATCGCTCTGGTCGAGCGCGCCATCGATACGCCAGACTTTGGCTACGCCCTTGATGCTGCGGTCGCACAACTGGATGATTTGCTGCCTGAAGGCGCGCCGCCGGACCTTGTCATCACGCTGTCGATCGAGCCCGAACTACAGACCGCCGTGCAGACCCTCGTCACCGACACGATCGCCGAAAAGGGCCCCGAGGCGAACGCCAGCCAGGCTGCCGCGCTCGTCATTCGCGAAGATGGCCACATCGCCGCCCTCGTTGGCGGGGTGGACTACGCCCAGTCGGAATTCAATCGCGCGACACAGGCCCGCCGCCAGCCAGGCTCGGCCTTCAAGGCGATGGTCTATGCCGCCGCGCTGGAGACAGGCATCAGCCCCTATGACGTGCGCCAGGACGCGCCCCTGAAGATCGGGCGGTGGGAGCCCAAGAACTACACCGGCATCTATCTTGGCCCGGTCACGCTCGCAGAGGCCTATGCGGAATCGCTCAACACCGTCTCTGCCATGCTGACCCAGGAAGTCGGCGAGGAAGCCGTCATCCACCTCGCGAGGCGGCTTGGCATCGAAGCCGAGATGCAGCCGCTGCCGTCCATCGCGCTCGGCACTCAGGAAGTGACCCTGCAGGAACTGACCCGCGCCTATGGCGCATTCATGCGCGATGGCATGCGTGTCGATCCGGTGCTGGTCACAAAGATCGAGGACACACGCGGCAACACGCTCTACGAGACGCCCCTGCCCACTGCCCGGCGCGCCATCGAGGCCGACGTGGCGCGAGACATGACCGCCATGATGGTGCGTACGATCCAGGACGGGACAGGCACCGCTGCGCGCCTGAATGGGCAGACCGTGGCGGGCAAGACAGGCACAAGCCAGGATTGGCGCGATGCCTGGTTCGTGGGCTACTCCAGCGCCGCGGTGGTCGGCATCTGGGTCGGCAATGACGATGACAGCCCCATGGCCAAGGTCACGGGCGGCGGCCTGCCTGCGGAACTCTTCTCAGCCATCATGCCCCTCGCCATGGAAGGTGAGGAGCCAATAGGCCTGCGCGGTGCAGAAAGATACGTCGCCCTGAGCGAAGGCGCAGAGCGACGCGTTGCCTATTACAGGACCCTTTCAGGCGCCTTTGCCAGCGTGTCCGGCCGGGACGTCGCGACGCTGCAGGGCGCCAGTCTCCAGACAACGCCCCGCTAGATTTGCGCTCGCCGCGCTAGGCTGCAGCAGCGTCTCCGGCGAGAGCCTTGGCCTGCTCGATCCACTTTTCGCGGGTCACGCGGTTCTTGAAGGCGAGCTTGTCGTCAATCCACTCGCCATCGTCCTTCGTCCACGCAGCGATCTGGTGGAAGTGGTAGATGCCGAGATCGTAGAGCATCGTGGAGAGCTTTTCGCCGATGCCCTTGATGCGGGTCAGGTCGTCTGGCTCACCATTGGGGCCGTCGAGCAGCTCAGGGCCTGCCGCAGAACCGTTGCTGGCCGCAGCTTTCCAGAAGGCGGGCGGAGAGAAGTTCTCCGCTGCCGTGACCCAACTGTCATTGGCCGCCATCATCGGCATGCCCGCGCGGCGCATACGGTCGAACACATCGGTCATGACAGAGCCTGGCACACGCACGGGCCAGTTCGCCCAGGACGGAAGCGCCTTCAGCATATCAGCGGCCTGCTCCCAGGCGCGCAGATTGGCGTCGGCCATCTGGTGGAAGCCTTCGCGCATCGCCTCTTCATCGAAATAGAATTTCGGGTTTGGCACGGGGAACTCTGCCGTCACCCAGTTGACGGGCTGGGTCGGGGACTTCGATGCGCGCTCGACCGCGCCGATCATGGCGTCCTGCAGGCCCATATTGGCCTGGAGCGCTGAGCGGGCGGCAGCGGCGAAGAAGGCGAAGGGTGTGTAGGCAGGCGTGTTGGTCATGGCAAGGGGTGGCTTTCTCTACATCTGGCAAGGACTGTTGCTGTGGATAACACAAAATGGTGCAGCGCACAATTTCCATTTTGCAATCGCACAGTGAATCGTCCTCTTTTGATCGCCGCCAAGGCCGACTAGGTGTCGAAGGATGCAGAGCGCAAACCCTCAGACTGCCGCGAATGGCCATGTTCTCGTCTTCGACTCAGGGATCGGCGGGCTCACGGTGCGCGAGGAGATCATGGCACTCGCACCCGGCCTGCGCATGGACTATGCCGCTGACACGGGCTTCTTCCCCTATGGCGACAAGGATGACGCTGCCCTCGCGGCGCGCGTGCCTGCTGTAGCCGAGGCGCTCGTGGCAGCGGCCCGCCCCGACGTCTTCGTCATCGCCTGTAACACCGCCAGCACGCTGGCACTCGA
>JBCBGD010000133.1:0-7074 GCA_038527085.1 Pseudomonadota bacterium
CGGCAGACTTTCAGCCTCTCGCGTTCATCACTGAGATTGGCTACTTTGCCACGCTGACATCGCTGATCATCGTTGCCCCAAGCGCGGTCAGCGCAACGATGATGCCAGGCAACCAGATGCCCGGATGCCCAAGGAACCATAGGATGTGCTGGAAGACGAGTGGGTCACCGCCAGTGGCGGGATCAAAGAAGGCCGCGCGATAACTCTGGTCAAAGACCAGGATCCCTAACACGAGGGTCGCTATGGCAAGCGCAGCGATGGATATCGCGATCAAGACGCCAGAGCCCCAAGCCATCGCCCGCCGCATCACCCTTCCCTCCAATGCGTACAGGCCCGCACCTGGCGGGCCTGAAACAGATTTTCAAATTGTCCGGAGCAGAGCCTAGTGGCCAGCCTCGGCTTTCACCACGGGCAGGGTGCTGTACTGGTGGTACGGCGGTGGCGAGGACAGGGTCCACTCCAGCGTCGTGGCACCCTCGCCCCAGGGATTGGCCTCTGCCTTGCGGCGACGCACCATTGACTCAATCAGCAGCACGAAGAAGACAAGAGTCGCCACCATCGTGATGATGTAGCCGACGGTCGACACATAGTGCCATTGGTGGAAGGCCTCTGCGTAATCGACATAGCGGCGCGGCATGCCGTTCAGGCCCAGGAAGTGCTGCGGGAAGAAGATCACGTTCGAGCCAATGAACATCAGCCAGAAATGGGCCTGCGCGAGCATCTTGTTGTACTTCACGCCGAACATCTTCTCGTACCAGTAGTACCAGCCTGCAAAGAGGCCAAAGACTGCGCCAAGCGACAGCACATAATGGAAGTGTGCCACCACGTAGTAGGTGTCGTGCAGGACGTGGTCGATGCCTGCATTGGCCAACACAACACCCGTCACACCGCCGACGGTAAACAGGAAGATGAAGCCGATCGCCCAGAGCATGGGCACCTTGAACTCGATCGAACCGCCCCACATCGTCGCGATCCACGAGAAGATCTTGATGCCCGTTGGCACAGCAATGATCATCGTCGCGGCAACGAAGTAGGCCTTCAAGTCGAGGCTCATGCCAACCGTGTACATGTGGTGAGCCCAAACGATGAAGCCGATCACTCCGATGGACACCATGGCGTAGGCCATTCCGAGATAGCCGAAGATCGGCTTCTTGGAGAAGGTCGACACGATGTGGCTGATAATGCCGAAGGCCGGCAGGATCATGATGTAGACCTCAGGGTGACCAAAGAACCAGAACAGGTGCTGGAACATGACGGGGTCACCGCCGCCCTCAGGCACGAAGAACTGAGAGCCGAAGTTACGGTCGGTCAGCAGCATGGTCAGAGCGCCTGCCAGCACTGGGAGCGAAAGCAGCAGCAACACGGCCGTGATCAGGATGGCCCAGGCAAACAGCGGCATCTTGTGCATCGTCATGCCAGGCGCGCGCATGTTCAGAATGGTCACGATGTAGTTGATGGCACCGAGGATCGACGCGATGCCCGCCGTGTGCAGCGACAGGATCACGAGATCCATAGCTGGCCCGGGGTGTCCCTTGAGGCCTGAAAGCGGCGGGTAAAGCACCCAACCGCCACCGAAGCCGTTGCCGGAAGATCCACCAGGCACAAACATGGAGATCATCAGAAGCAGGAACGCGACAGTGGTGAGCCACAGCGAGATGTTGTTCATCCGCGGGAACGCCATATCCGGCGCACCGATCATCAGCGGCACAAAATAGTTGCCGAAACCGCCGATCAACGCGGGCATCACCATGAAGAAGATCATGATCAGGCCGTGATAGGTGATCAGCGTATTATAAAAGTGCTTGGCGTTCTCAATCGCCTGATCGCCTTCACCCGCCACAAAATTCAGAAGGGGGCCGATCTCGGGGTTCATCAATTCCCAGCGGATCAGGCCTGACATGGCATAGCCAATAACGCCAAATATCAGCGCGAAAATCAGATAGAGGATCCCGATATCCTTATGGTTCGTGGAGTAGAACCAGCGGACAAAAAATCCCGGCTTGTCGTCGTGTCCAGCTTTGACCGGATCGAGTGCGATTTCATCCATAGGCATGGTTAGCGGACCTCAGAAGTGTTGTTTTCAGCATAGCGAATGGCGGCGTCCAGTTCCGCGTCGACGACCTGAACAGCGCCTTCGAAGTCGCCATCCTTCATCAGATCGACCCAACGGTCATAAGCCTCTTGCGACACTGCACGGACTTCAATCGGCATGAAAGCATGGTTGACGCCGCAGAGCTCAGAGCACTGGCCGTAATAGACACCTTCCTCCTCGACGAGGAACCAGCCCTGGTTGAGCTTGCCGGGAATGGCATCGGTCTTCACCCCGAAGGACGGAACAGTCCAGGAGTGGATTACGTCAGCAGCCGTCGTCTGATAGCGGATGTAGCGCCCCACTGGGATAACCATCGGATAGTCAGTCGCAAGGTTCTTCGGCTTCGACGCGAAGTCTGTGCGACCCGTATTGCGCACATAGTCTTCTTCGTCCGTGGAAAGGCCCTTGTGGACAGGGTTGGACACGAAAGAGAGCGGATAGCCCTCTTCGTCGAGTTCATCCATGTACTCGTAGGTCCAGTTCCACTGGTTACCCTGGGCCTTCACTGTAACGAAGCCCAATTCGGCCGCAGCGGGATACACGTTCGGATCATCGAAATCCCCAGATTGAGCGATCTCTTCAAGATCGGGTTCCTGCTCAATGTAAAATAGGTTCGTAAAAGATGGCAGCGCGATCACGACGAGGATCAGCACGGGCACCGACGTCCAGACAACTTCAATCAACGTATTGTGGCTGAACTTGCGCGGCTCTGGATTGGCGCGCCGGTTGTAACGCACCATGACGTAAAGCAAGAGGGCCGTCACGAAGATGACGATCGCCGTGATGATGAACAGCAGAAATGCGTCGAATGCCGCAAGGCGCTCGGCGATACGGGTCGCTGGCTCTTGCAGGCTCAACGCTCCTGGCGTGGGCGCCCCGACTGCGGCATGCGCAACGCCTGCGCTCGCAGCGGCAGCAAGGCCCAAGAGAATTTCACGCAAAGGCATGTGGTTTTTGCTCCAATTTGTACCCATGGATGTATCGTGGCTGCCGAATGGTTGCGAGCGCAAATCCCGCTCAATATTGTCGCAGAAGCAGGCGCTTGCGAGCGTAATGTGTTAAGATCAACAAAACACACGGAGGTATTCGATGCTTAAAAGACTAAGCGTTGTCGCCGCGCTAGCCGCGGCTTGCGCATTTCCCGCGACAGGCCAGGCAGTGGTCATTGGCGGCGGGCTCGCGAAGGATTGTTTCATGCAGGTCGAAGCGCAATCCAGCCGATTTGTAGAGGTTGAGCGAATTTGTACGCGCGCACTCGAATCAGAAACCATGACCCGCACGAACCGCGCCGCGACCTATGTGAACCGGGGCATCATTCGCATGCGCGCTGGCTCATACGACCGGGCGATTCGCGATTATGATCGCGCCATCAATCTGCAGGATAAGCTCGGCGCCGCCTATCTCAACCGCGGCGCAGCGCTGATCCTGCGAGGCGATCATGCCGACGCCATTGGTGATCTCGACCAGGCCATCTCGTTGGAGTCGAACGACCTGCACGCGGCCCACTACAATCGGGCCCTGGCGAGGGAACGCACTGGCGACGTCACAGGCGCCTACTACGACTTCAAGACGGCCAGCGAACTGCGCCCAGAGTGGCAACTCCCGCTCCGGCAGCTGGAGCGTTTCACCGTCACAGGCGGATAAAACGTCTCTAAAAGTCGTCGTCCATGCCGCCGCGGTCGAGGTTTCCAAAGCGGGTGACGTTGGCATCAAAGGCTAGCGTGACTTTGCCAATCGGGCCGTGGCGCTGCTTGCCGACAATCACTTCTGCGGTGCCGTAGACCTGATCCATGCGCTCGCGCCAGCGCGCCCACTTTTCGCTTGAGCTCGGATCGCCAGGATCGGCTTGGGGCTCGGTCCGCTCAAGATAGTAGCTCTCCCGGAACACAAACAGCACGACATCGGCATCCTGTTCGATCGATCCCGATTCGCGCAGATCCGAGAGTTGCGGGCGCTTGTCGTCGCGCTGTTCTACTTGGCGTGACAACTGCGAAAGCGCGATGACCGGCACATCGAGATCCTTTGCCAGCGCCTTCAGCGCCATCGAGATCTGTGTGATTTCCTGCACCCGGTTGTCACTGCCCTTACCGCCAGCGCTGGTGATCAGCTGCAGATAGTCGATGATGATCAGGTCCAGACCGACAGTCCTGTGCAGGCGGCGTGCACGCGCTGCCAGCTGACTGATCGAAAGACCGCCGGTGTCGTCAATGTGAAGCGGCAGATTCTGGAGTTCGGCGACAGCATCACGGATTTTATCAAAGTCAGGCGCTTCCAACTCGCCGGAACGGAACTTGTGGCTGCTAATGCCTGTGCGTTCGGCGATTATCCGCGTCGCAAGCTGTTCGGCGGACATCTCCAGCGAGAAAAACGCGACCACGGCGCCATCCACCGTTTTCTTCGTGCCGTCCTCCTGAATTTCCCGCCTGCAGGCCGCAGCGGCATTGTAGGCGATGTTGGTGGCCAGCGAGGTTTTACCCATCGATGGACGCCCAGCGAGGATCAAAAGATCGGATTTGTGCAGGCCGCCAAGCTTGTGATCAAGATCGTCAAGATGCGTGGCGATGCCAGCGATCTTTCCGTCCCGCTTGAACGCCGCTTCCGCCATCTCGAGGGACTGGCGCACGGCAGAGCCGAATTCGGTGAAGCCCCGGTTTGACGAGCCCCGCTCGGCAAGGGCAAACAGCTCCCGCTCGGCGACTTCGATCTGGTCGCTGCCGCCCTGCCCTGCTTCGGGGTGGAGCGCGCGACCGGTCATGCCGGAGCCAATGTTGAGAAGCTCGCGGCGCACAGCCAGGTCGCGAATGATCCGGGCGTAATCGGTGACCTCCGGCCCAAACGCAGCAGTGTCCAGAAGCTCTGCCAGGTAGGTCGCGCCGCCGATGGCGGTCAGCTGGTCAGTGCGTTCGAAATGCTCGCGAAGCGTCACGCCATCTGCCACGCGACCCTGCTCGATCAGCCCGGCGGCCGTCGCATAGATCTCCTTGTGCGCGGGCGCATAGAAGTCTTCCGGCCGAATCATTTCTGTGACGCGCTGGTATGCGTTGTTGTCAAAAAGGATTGCTCCCAACACAGCGGCTTCTGCCGCGAGATTGTTGGGCACATCGACATTCGGTTGATCGTGATCTTTTGCCATGGCTGCTGCCTACCCTGCTTCGCGTTGCATTTCGCGGGTTGACTTTCATCCGTTCGCTGAGGGTTCACAGACCTTCCACAGTCTCGATTGAGCGTGGAAATTCGCGCCCACACAAAAAGAAAAAAGGCCGCAGCGAAACTGCGGCCTTCCAATCTGTTAGTGAGACGAGGCTGCGCTAGTCTTCCTCGCCGCCCGCCAGCGTGTCGGCCATCTCGGCCTGGGCCTCTGCCATCTCGCCGGCCTGCTCTTCGTCAATCGCGCGCTGCTCAGCCTGAAGCGTTTCCAGCACGTCCTCGCCGGCTGCCTGGCGCTCGGCTTCATCTGGAGAGCGGGCGACATTGGCCTGAACCGTGACCGACACTTCCGGGTGCAGGCGGATGTCGACATCATACATGCCGATGGCCTTGATCGGCTGGTCGAGACGCACAGCGGACCGGGCCACCTTGTGACCAGCGTCAGCAGCCGCTTCGGCGATATCACGGGCACTGACCGAGCCATAGAGCTGTCCGGTTTCACCGGACTGGCGGATCAGAACGAAAGTCTCGCCTTCGAGAGACTTCGCTTCGGCTTCTGCTTCGGACCGGGCATCAGCGTTGCGCTGTTCGATCACTTCGCGTTCGGCTTCGAAGCGGCGGCGGTTCTTCTCGGTCGCCAACAGGGCTTTGCCCTGGGGGATCAGGAAGTTGCGGGCGTAGCCATTCTTTACGTTCACTTCGTCACCAATGGTGCCGAGCTTCTCGACGCGTTCGAGGAGGATCACTTGCATCGGTCTGCCTCCTATTTCACGGCGAAGGGAAGAAGCGCAAGGATGCGCGCGCGCTTGATCGCCTTGGCGAGTTTGCGCTGGTTCTTGATGTTCACAGCCGTGATCCGCGAGGGGACGATCTTGCCCTTCTCGGAGATGTAGCGCTGGAGCAGTTTCACATCTTTGTAGTCAATCTTCGGAGCTTTCGCGCCGGAAAACGGATCAACCTTGCGCCGGCGGCCAAACGGGCGGCGGGCCGGAAGGTTTGTGATGTTCATGCCTGAGGGGTTCTTGCTAGCCATCGTTCAATCCTCCCCTAGCGCCGGTCGCCGCGGTCACCGCGGTCCTTGCGGGCCACGATGGGCGAGGGCTCTTCGTCAAGCTCATCGACCTTGATGGTCAGGTAGCGCATCACATCATCGGAGATACGGTGACGGCGCTCGATCTCGTGGATCGCGTCTGCCGGACCATCAACGTTCAGCAGGCTGTAGTGGCCCTTGCGCTGCTTGTTGATCGGATATGACAGGTTGCGCAGACCCCAATACTCGGTCTTGGACACGCTGGCGCCTTTTTCGCGGAGGAATTCGGCGAGTTCTTCTGTAAGGGTCTCGGCCTGTGCGGGCGAGATGTCGGGTCGTGCGATCACGACGTGTTCGTAATAGGGCATTCTCTCTTTCCCAATCGTGGAACGCGGCGCAGCGGGAGCGGGACACTCTCACCACGATGGCCCCTGCCATGGGAGCTCATTCTCCGGGCAGGACCGCATTCCTGTGCGAGGCGCGGGATAAAGCGCAAAGTCATTCGAAAATCAACCGTCTTGCGCTTTGTCCGCGCACACTATAGCCGGAGTCCAGACACTCAGGGAGTTTTGCGTGAGCAAACTGGCGTTCATTTTCCCCGGACAAGGCAGCCAATTTATCGGCATGGGCAAGGAGCTGGCCGATGCCTATCCGGCCGCCAAAGCTGTGTTCGACGAAGTCGATGACACGTTGGGACAGGATCTGTCAGGGCTGATGTGGGACGGCGATATCGAGACACTGACGCTGACCGCGAACACTCAGCCTGCGCTGATGGCGCATTCGCTCGCAGCCGTGCGCGCCCTCG
>JBCBGD010000134.1:0-6976 GCA_038527085.1 Pseudomonadota bacterium
ATACATGGCCGAGACGCGCACCCAGAGCCCGCGCTCACCCACAGCCCGGTTGAGCGACAAACGCGCAACAGCGCCCGTGGGCACGTTCTGGTCCGGCAAGACATCAAAGACCGTGGTGACGGTGCGCTGGCGCGCGTCGATCACGCCCGTGTCGGCGCGCAGGGTCGCCTCGACGATACGTCCGCCGATATCGAGAAGGTAAAGCTCGCCTGGCGTCAGGCTTTCCATCGCGCTGGCAGGCACGCCGATCCGGGCTTCCAAAGATCCTGCCTCCACCAGCTTGAAGATCGGCTGGCCTGGCGCGGCGATGACGCCTTCATCCACGTAGCGTTCGGTGACGACGCCATCGAAAGGCGCACGGATCTGGGCGAGGTCGATCTGCACCCGCAGCGTGTCGGCCTGGGCCTCAGCCGCGAGCAGACGCGCTTCAGCGGCGGTGGCCTGGGCGGCGAATTCATCCACAATCTGCTTCGAGACGAAGCCTTCCTTCTGCAGGTCACGCTGGCGCTCGACGGTGGTCAGGGCGAGGTCACGGCTTGCGATCACTTCATCGATGCTGGCTTCCGCCGCGGCCAATTGCGCGCGCAGGGCGCGGGTGTCGAGCACGGCGAGGCGCTGGCCATCGGTGACACGTTTGCCCACGTCCACATTCAGCTGTGCGATGCGCCCGCCTGAGGTGAAGCCCAGCTCGCTTTCCTGGCTCGGCATGACGAGGCCGGTATAGCTCTCCTTCAGGTCGAAATCGCCTTGCAGGGAAACCTCGATCACGGCCGCGGAAATCGGTATGGGCGGCGTCTCGGCGACCTTTGGCCCTTCCTCGGACCGCAGCGTGAGAGCGGCAAATACCAGTCCGGCCAGCACGACCGCCAGCACCAGAATGAAGAGCAGCCCTTTCAGAAAATTGGGCTTTTTCTCGCGGGTTTCGAATGCCTGTTCCATCAGTCCAGCGCCCCTAAGGCTCGAGTTGTCTTGGTATTACGGGCCAGCGTGGTCACCGGATGTGTCACTTGCGTCATCGCTTGTAGAGCCCCCTCAGCACAATATCCGCATGCAGATCGAGAAACGCGTCACGTTTGACCGGGATGTCTGACGGCATGCCATCCAGGAAATGCGGCAGGTGGGCCAGCAAGCTTGCGGCGCCGTGGCAACATGCCCAGACGGACTTTGCCACGGTCACCGCGTCCCGGGAGGGATCAAAATGGCCAAGCGCCTGGCCTTCGCTCACCATGGAGATGAGGTAGTCAAAGGCGCGGGCCTTGTTGCTTTCGATTTCGTGGCTGTCAGTAGGATCAACCACGCCGGAGAAGGCGCCGAGATACTGGTGCGGCTTTTCGAGCGCTTCTTCAATGTAGACGCGAAGGCATTGGTGGGCGCGGCACTCAAACGGCTCTTCGCTATACTGCACCTTGTCCACGTGGGTGAGGATGCGCGCGAAGAAGGCCTCTTTGAGCTCGTCGACCAGCTCTTCCTTGGACCCGAAATACTTGTAGATGGCAGCGGGCGAGTAATCGATCTCCTCGGCGAGGCGCCGGATCGACAGCCCATCCTCACCCTCCTTGGCGATCATGCGCTCGGCGGCATGGAGAATGGAGTCGCGCACGCGCTGGCGCCGCCGTTCGGCGGGGGACGTTTCGTCTGTCTGCGCGTGGTCTGAAGCCATGGAAGCCTCTTGGCGGCTAATGGCTGCAATATAGAACAAATTTCAAAAAGTGAACAGTGTTTACTTTGTAACCATCGATTTTTCTGATGCCACCGGTGGCAGGCCGCGCCACTGCTGCTTAGATCATCGCCATGACAGAGATATTTCCCCCTCCGCCTGAACAACAGGCCCCGCTGAAGACAAGTACGGCGCCAGAGGGGCTGGCGGAGTTCCTGGCGACGCGGCGCTCGGCCGGCAAGGCCACGCTGGGTGAGCCCGGGCCAGATACCGATACGCTGGCAGACATGCTGCGCGTGGCCGCCCGCGTTCCCGACCACCGCAAGTTGGAGCCGTGGCGTTTCATCACGATCACCGATGAGGCGAGACACGCGTTTGGCCGAAAACTCGCAGAGATCGCCTCGAATTACGAAGACCTGTCCGCAAAAGACGTTGAGAGCGCAGGCGAGTTACCCCTTCGCGCGCCTGTCGTGGTTGGCGTTGTCTCCTCACCCGATCACGCGCACAAGACCCCCGTCTGGGAGCAGGAGCTTTCCGCGGGTGCCGCCGCCTACAACCTGCTCCTCGCCGCCCGCGCCGCGGGATTCGGCGCGGTCTGGCTGACAGAATGGATCAGCTATTCCGATGAGGTCTCGGCGCTTCTGGACCTGGCGCAAGGCGAACGCCTCGCCGGGTTTATCTACATCGGCACGCCGACCGCAGACGCACCTGAACGCCCGCGCCCGGACATGGCCGAGAAAGTCACCGTCTGGACCGGTTAGCCGGCCGGGCGCTCGCCTGACGCGCGAATAATTGCCGATCGCTCGCCTTTGTGGCATTATTTTCTAACACGAAACTGGCCGGGTGATCACGGCCACACCGCATCGGTTGGCGGCCTCCCCGGCGTGATCCAAGGGAGGCCTTTGTGTCCATAGCACCCACACTTCGACACTACCTGCATGATGCAGGCGTCGATTACGACCTGATCCAACACGCCCATTCCCACTCAACGCCCGAGACCGCGCGAACAGCCCACCTGTCGCGGTCAAACCTCGCCAAGGCGGTCGTGGTCCATCACATTGACGGCTTCGCGATGAGCGTCGTGCCCGGCGACCGGAATGTGAACCTGTCGGCTCTGCAGGACATCCTGCACTATCGCCTCAGACTGGCGCGGGAGTCTGAAATCGAGAGCCTGTTTCCCGATTGTGAAGCCGGCGCTATCCCGCCCATGGGCTTTCTTTATGGGCTGAAAACGATCGTTGACCACGATCTCAGCGACGTTTCAGAAGTCTTCTTCGAGGCGGGCGACCATGAAACCGTCGTGCGCGTTTCCCATCCAGGCTTCGAGCACCTCATGCAGGACACAGAGCACGCACCCGTCAGCTGCACCCCCTACCAGCACTAGGAGAGAGCGATCATGGACATCAAATCACTCGAAACCAAACTCGAACGCATCGATGGGCGGCTCGCACAGATGGACGCGGCCCGCAAGCGCGCAAAGCCGTCCAACCGCCGATTTATGCAAGGCGGGCTCGCCGCGATGAGGCGCCGGCGCAGGAAGACCCTGGAACAACTTCTGGCGATGCGCTGATCTGAGGCCAACGGCCAATCTTTTCCGGCTAGGCTGAGGCGCGGTCGCTGCGCCACCATCCGAGGACGGACAGCTGGCGCTTTGGCGCGTGTCCTGCCAGCACCAGCAGTCCCGCAACGATGCCCATATTCTTGACGAAATTCTGGGTTTCGCGGGCGGCGTTGTCGCCTTCCATCGTCCAGAAATCATGCAAGAGTCCATTCACCAGCAGGACGTAAATCACGCTCCCATAAGCCACCAGCCGCACGTATCGCCCGGACATCAGGAGCAGACCGCCGACAATATTCACCAATGCCGACAACCACATCAGAGGCGCGGCAAAGGCGATCGCATGGGATTGCATGTAGGCGATGGTTTCCGTTGGACTTGCCGGCTTCATCAGGCCCGGCAGCAAGAAATAAAGGCCCAACAGGAACCGACCGATCAGAATGCTGAGGGACGCCAAAACCCTATCCCCGCCCGCGATAGGACGGCACGCCCGTCTCCGGCACCCAGAGGCCCTCGGGCGCGGGCCCGGTCTGCCAAAAGACATCGATGGGAATGCCGCCGCGCGGGTACCAATACCCTGCGATGCGCAGCCACGTCGGCTCGATCAGGTCGGCAATCCGCTTGCCCACATCCAGCGTGCAGTCCTCATGGAAGGCGCCGTGGTTGCGGTAGGATGACAGGAACAGCTTAAGGCTCTTGCTTTCGACCAGCCAATCGCCAGGCGCGCAATCGATGACAAGGTGGGCAAAGTCAGGCTGGCTGGTCACCGGGCAGATGGACGTGAACTCCGGCGCGGTAAAGCGCGAGAGATACAGCGTGCCAGGATGCGGGTTCGGCACCCGCTCCAGCTTGGCTTCGTCCGGGCTTTGGGGAAGGCCGGTCTGGGTGCCGAGCTGGTCGAGCCCCGTGTAGATCGATTTTTCTGTCATCAGTTTCCGGCCGCGGCCGTCTCCGCAAGCCCGACGCCCTCGAATGGGGTCGGCACAAAGTCAAACAAGAGGCCCATATAGAGCCCGTAGGCCGCGAGGAGGATCAAGCCCTCCAGGCGCGAGATGCGCTTTCCGGTGATGGAGAACCACACAAGAAGGAAGGTCGCCAGCAAGAGCGCGCCGATGTGCTCATAGCCCATGATCGGCAGCTCCGTAACGCCCTGTTCCACCCGGGTCTGCATCCCGGTTTCGGGATCAACGGCGAGAGGCGCTGTGGCGGCACCCTGCGGTGCGAGCGTGGAAAACGGCGAGACGATCGCGGTGATGCCGATGATCCCTGAAATGTTGAAGATGTTCGAGCCGATCACGTTGCCGATCGCCACATCGCTGCGCTGGCGAAGCGCGGCAACGGTTGAAGTGGCAAGCTCTGGCAGGCTGGTACCGATCGCGACAATCGTCAGCCCGATCACAGTCTCTGAAATGCCCCACTTCGTGGCCAGCGCGACTGCGCCCTGCACGAGAAACCGGGCGCCGAGCATCACCCCGGCGATGCCCGCGACGGTCATCACCAGTCCGAGGACGAGCGACTCCGGCGCGCCCATGCTCTCGCCTTCTTCCTTGTGCAGCTCTCCTGCAGGCGTCGCACCGCCCTTGTCCAGGATCAGCGAGGCAATGAGATAGACAATCAGGAAGACCAGAAGCGCGATGCCCATAGGGCGCGAGAACAGGTCGAAGTAGACCAGCGCGCAGAACACGACCGTCATCAGCACCATTACAATGGTATCGCGCGCCAATGCTCGCGGATGGGTTATAATTGGATAGAGGAGCGCGGCAACGCCTAGCACAAGGAGAATATTCGCGATGTTGGAGCCCACCACATTGCCCACGGCGATGCCCGTTGCGCCCTGTGTGGCCGCTTGAAGCGTGGTCACAAGCTCCGGCATGGATGTGCCGAAGCCGACCAGCGTCAGGCCGATGATCAGCTCTGACAGGCCGAGCCTGCGCGCGACGGCCACGGACCCGCGCACGAGAACTTCCCCGCCCAGCGCGAGTCCGATCAGGCCGAACAGGATCAAGCCATAGGTCATCATCTTGCTCACCCCTTTCGCGCTCTGCGTGGGCCCTTATGCCAAGGGGGCGCATCTTCGCCAACGGGGAAACTGAAGCGACCTGATTTCTCTTTGACAGGCAGGTTGCGGCTGACAGACTGGGCGGGCAGCCAGTGACAGGAGACGGGCGATGGGGATGAAGTGGATGTGGGCCGGATGTGTTGCCCTGGCCCTGCTCATGGTCCGCTTGCCCGCTCTCGGCCAGGACCTTTCAGAGGTGCTTGAGCCGAGTCAGAGCAGCGCGCCCGTCGTGACGCCAGACCGCGTCCATCCTGAGTGGTCCGATTTTCGGCCCGAGTTCACGCCCATCATCTGCCCCTTCCCACTGCCAGGTGCTTATGACCCCGAGGAGATTCGCTGCGGCTATGTGCTGGTGCCCGAAGACCGCACACATGCGAAGAGCCGCCTGATCCAGCTTATGGTGCTGAAACTCGCCTCGACGTCTGATGATCCGCCCGGCGGCGCCCTTGTCAGGCTCACAGGCGGGCCAGGTGGAAACTCTCTCAGTGCGGGCCGTGTGAACGCCTATCGCGGCCCCAGCAACGCGGCGGTGCGGGCCGCCGCCGATCTCATTTTCCTTGACCAGCGCGGCACGGGCTACAGCGAGGGCCGGTTCTGCCGCGGCGCCCTCCAGGCTTATCATTTTGGTGACCCCACCCTTGGCGAGGGGATCGACAAGTACCTCGACCAGCGCCGCGCCTGCCTTGCTGAAGCGCGCGAGCGTGGCGTGTTCGTGGATGGGTACACCAACTGGCAGAACGCGCTGGATGTACGCGATATCCGCCGCGCGCTCGGCTATGACGAGTGGACCTTGTTTGGCGTGTCCTACGGCACGGAGCTTGGCCAGGCCGTCATGCAGGTCGATCCGGGCGGCACGCGCGCGGCCATTCTCGACTCTGTGGTGCCAGCTGGCCTGACAACCAACAGCACGCAGGACCTGCTCGGCAACGGATTTCGCTCGGCTCTGGATGCGGTGGACGAGATGTGCCGCGCCGATGCCGCCTGCCGGAGCGAATACGGCGATGCGATCTCCGAGCGCTTTATCGCGGCCATTCTGGCCTATGATGACGAGCCCTTGATCATAACGGGCCTCAACATCGACCGCGCGATCATGGGCAGCCTGCACATGGATGCCAGCCTCGCCGGCTCGGCGCTGTTCCAGGCGCTTTACGACAACTCGACCTACGCCGACCTGCCTGCATTCCTGCACGTGCTGGAGACGCGGGACGAGGCTGCCCTGCGCGCCTATGTGAACCAGATCGGCTATCGCATTGACCATGCCTATGGCTACGGCATGGCGCTCACCATCAACTGCCGCGGCGGGTTCCGAGAGGAGCCGGGTGCCCCGCCGCCGCCGGGGCCTGATGGCGGCATTCTCAGCAACGTGGTCGGCGGCACAAACAGCTTTCAGACCTGCGGGGATGTCTACACCACCATGCCCGATCCGAGCGTTGCCAAGCTGGAAAGCGATATCCCGGCCCTCGTCGTCACGGGCGCCGTAGACCCGATCACGCCGCCCTACTACGCCGATATTGTTCTGGAAGGGCTGACAAATGCCCAGCGCATCGACTTCCCAAACACCGGCCATGGCGGGCTGATTTCGAATTGGGACGAGTGCGGGCGCGCCATTCTTGTCGACTTCATCACCGATCCGAACACGCCGGTCGATGCGAGCTGCGCAGCCAACGCACCGGCGCCTGCCTTCCTCGTCAATCTTCGCGAG
>JBCBGD010000135.1:0-6962 GCA_038527085.1 Pseudomonadota bacterium
GCGGCGCTCTTCCTGAGCGTGCCCAGCCTCCAGGAATTGTTCCAGGCGCGCACACCTGTCGATCCTGCCGCGCTTGCCAGTGCGCGCACGGCCATCCGCAAGGCGCTCATGGAAAATGAGACCTTTTCGGTGTTTGCCACAGGACTGCTGGCCGAGCCATCGCCAGCCCCGTTTACACCATCAGCGCAGCAGGCTGGGATACGCGCCCTGCGCACCGCCGCCATTTCTCTGCTCGGCGCATCCGGCAGTGCCACAGCCGTTGAAACGCTGGAGAGGCTTTACCAGTCGGCCAGCAACATGACCGAAGAACTCGCCTGCCTGCGCGCGCTTGGCGAAGCACAAGGCGCCAAATCGCAAGCGTTCGACCGTTTCCATAAGCGCTACAGCGCCCAGCCCCTCGTAATCGACAAATGGTTCCAGATGGCTGCCATCAGCGCCAAGTCTGCCGCAGACCTCAAACCCTACCTGGAACACGCCGATTTCACGCTGTCCAATCCGAACCGCGTTCGCGCCCTCGCTGGTGTATTCGCCATGCAGAACCTGGCGGCGTTTCACGCGCCCGATGGCTCAGGCTACGCTCTTCTGGAAGACATCATCGAGCGCATCGACACCGCCAATCCCGCAGTTGCCGCGCGCCTTCTGACGGCCTTCGAGCAGTGGCGCAGCGTTGAGCCGGTGGCGCGTGGCAAAGCCAGAGAGACGCTGGAACGCCTTTCGGAGCGGGACCTTTCGAAAAATGCGCGCGATATTATTTCCCGCGCGCTGTCGAATGGTGAGTCGGCTGATTAACCGGGGTTAACCACGTTAACAAACAGTCAAGACTTCCACTCCATGACGGTTGAGTCAGGGTGCATGCGAGCACCGCAACCGAGTTTGGCGCGTGGTTCAGAAGGACACATCCAGCCTGCCAAAGAAGGCAAAGCGTCCGCTCGGCGGCAGGCTTGGGCTCGCAGTCGGCGCTCTTTTAGTGCTCGAGGCCGCCGCGCTAGGCATCAAGGCCTGGGAAGAACGCCAGACGGCGGACCTGCGCGGCCTGGAAAGTCTCCAGCGCGAAGCCCTGGCGCTGTCACAGCGCATCGACGACAAGGCCAGCGCCGCTATTTCCTCCATTTCTCTTGGGCAACGCTCAGGCGCGGCGCGAGAACTTGTCAGGTCTTCACTCAGCGAAGTCGATGTCGTTCTCAGCTTGCGCGACGCTGCGGGCTCTCCCGATGGGTCGCGCGTAAAGTCTGGCGCGGACGCAGCTCTGGAAGCGATCGCCGCGGGCAGCAGGATCGGCGTCAGCGAGGCCGGCGACGTGATCTTGATTGCCGAATCCACGGGCTTTCCCACGACTATCGCCTTTGCACCGGCTGAAACCTGGCTGCCATCCGCCACCAGGTCGCGGCGCCACACACTGGTCGGAGACGTCCGCTTAGGTATCGGCGATTCCTCCCTGGAGGCCCAGGCCAACACCGCCAGCCTGGGCGAACCGCGCATTCAGTCAGGCGATGGCCTTGAGCGCGCGGCCACGGCGTGTGTGCCGGTCTCCTCAACAGGATTGAGCGCGTGCGTGACGCGTCCTGCCCCTCTGTTCACGCCCGACGCAATTCTCCGTCTGGTCACCTACGCACTGCTGCTCGCGGCGCCACTACTCGCCATTCTGGGCCTGATGAACTTGGTATCGGCCAGCCGCAAGGAACGCGACAGCGTCAGCTCCCAAGCCGAAAGTGTGCAGTCGCGCCTGGATCTGGTGATGTCTGGCGCGCGGGCCGGTTCCTGGATCTGGAACTCGAAAACCAAGACGGCAGAGTTCAGCCCCATGGCCGCAGAGCTCCTCGGCCTTGAGAAACAGGGCAGCTATCATCTGGACGACTTCCTCCCGATGGTGGAGGAGACGGAACAGGCATCCCTGCGCGAAGCCCTCACCGAAGCGGCCCCCAAGCGCTATGTGCAGGCGTCCTTCGCCACATCCCACTCCAATGGTCGCTGCCATGTCGAAATGCGCGCGAGTGGCCATGATGGCGAAAAGGACGAAGTGCTTCGCGGCATCGTCATGGACGTGACCGAACAACGCCAGACCGACATGCGCCTGCGCAAGGCAGAGCGCCGACTGCGCAACGCAATCGAAGGCTTTTCCGGGCCGTTTGCCCTTTGGGACGATCGCGACAGGCTGCTCTACTGGAACCGGTCTTTCTCCATCACCTTCGGGCTGGAGGACATCCTGCGCCAGGGGATCAGCTACGACACGGTGGAGCTTGCAAAGGCCAGCGCCGTTCGCCGCATTCAGAAGGACGAGGCCGACGACTCGGCGATGTTCGTGGAACTCCACTCAGAGCGCTGGCTCAAGATGGTCGAGCGCTCCACCTCCGAGAACGGCAAGATCACCATCGGCATCGATGTCACCGAAAACCGCCGCAATGAGAACCAGCTCAAGGACCAGAGGCGCCGCCTGAAGACAGTGGTGGCCAAGCTCGAACGGTCCGAGGGTCAGGCCAGCGAACTGGCGGTGAAGTACCAGGAAGAGAAGAAGAAGGCCGAGCACGCCGCCAACACCAAGAGCGCCTTCCTGGCCAATATGAGCCATGAACTGCGCACGCCGCTGAACGCGATCAATGGCTTCTCGGAGATCTTGATCGAGGAGTTGTACGGCCCGCTCGGCGATGAGAAATACAAGGCCTATGCGAAGGACATTCTCACCTCAGGCCAGCACCTGCTCGACCTGATCAATGACATTCTGGATATGGCGAAGATCGAAGCCGGCAAGATGACCATCAATCTCGCCCCCCTCGACCCCATTGAGCCCGTCGATGCAGCCGTGCGCATGATGCGCCAGAAGGTCGAGGGCAAGGGCATTTCACTGGTCCTGGACGCGCCGATAGAGCTGCCAGAAATCGAGGCCGACCACCGTGCCATCCGGCAGATGGTGCTCAACCTCATCTCCAATGCCAGCAAGTTCACCGACCAGGGCGGGCGCATCACGGTTGCGGTGCGCCAGGTGGAAGATCAGATCCGCATCAGCGTGATCGATACCGGTATCGGCATTCCGCGTGACCAGATTGCCAGGCTTGGCCGCCCCTTCGAACAGATCTCCGAGACTCGCGACCGCAACTTCGACGGCACTGGCCTCGGCCTGGCGCTCACGAAATCCTACGCACAAATGCATGGCGGTCGCCTGGGCATAGCCTCCGAAGTGGGCAAAGGCACACGTGTATCGATCTACCTGCCGGTCGAGGGCCGCGGCAGCGGCCTGCAATCCACCGACATCATGCCCGCCGCGGAATAGGCGTCAGCTATTCACATCCACTATGAACTCAGCCGCCGCTTCAACGCAGGCCGTGCCCACCGCCGACAGCGCCTGGGCCCTGGCAGGAGCGTTTGTGCCGCGCACGGGCTCTTCGCGGCGGACATCGCCATCGGCAATCGGCTCGCGCGTGCGCCCGTCGAGAATTGTAATGTCGAGCGCGCAGACAGCCTGATCGCCCATGATGGTCATGTCCGATATCCGCCAGACGACCTCTCTCCCGCCAGGCGCGCCTGAGAGTTCAGTTACGGCGATCGCGTCTTCACCGCCTGACAGTGCATCGACAAGGCCGACTTGCATCAGACGCGTGAGCCGTCCGGCCCACTCCACGCCGCCAATCAGGCGCAAGCCATCGTCGGCGCCCTCGACGACCATGCCCTGCCCGCCGAACACCCGGGTCGAGGTCGGCTCGCGCACCACGACGTTCGTGGTCAGGCCATCCACAGGCGTGATGGGATCGAGGCGGAAGAGCGCCTTGGGCACCTCCTGTGCAGGAAGCACGGACACGCAGGCAGTCGCGGACGCAGCGAGGACTAGAGCCGCGAAGGCTTTCACTTTGACCATCAGTTGCTCCCCTCATAGGGCAGCGCGTCGCCGGAAACGAGCGCCTGCGGGTTTTGCTCGAGCTCGCGCACGAAGTCATCCAGGCGCGCGAGTAGGCGGCGGAAATCCTGGGCGGCGAGACGGGAGTCGACCAGCATCTCTGTGCCCTCGCTCTCCACCGCGTCGGCGATCTGGGTGGCTGCGCGCTCTGCTTCGTTGCTTGCGCCAACGAAGCTTTGGATGGCGGTGCTGGCCTCTCCTGACAGCGCCGTGATGGCATCGCCAAGTTGTGCGATCCTCCGGTCGGCTTCGGCGCCCACGGCTTCGAGGCTGCGCCCGACCGAATTGAAACGGTCGCCAGCCTCCTGCAGCGAAACCAAGGCGGCATTTGCGTTCACGATCAGGTCTTCATCCTCGGCGAGGCGCTGTGAGATGGTTTCGAGATTGGCCAAGGTCGTGCTGACGGCGGCAATGTTCTCGTCGGACAGAAGCTTGTTGACCTGGTCGGCGGTCTCATTGGCCTGCCCGAGGATACTGCGCCCTGACATGAGCAGCTCTTCAAGGTCCGTGCGTGTGGATTGGATCACCGGGACGGGCTGTCCTGGTTGGCGCACGAGCGCAGGCGCATCGGCGCTGCCGGCATTGATTTGCACGAAGGTCACGCCAGTGATGCCGGCAAAATCGATGTTGGCCGTGGAGTCCGTCTTGATCGGAGTTTCGCTGTCGATGCGGATCCGTGTGCGCACCTTGGACGGGTCGGAGCGGTCGATCCGCACCCAGCGCACTTCGCCGACATTGATGCCGATATAGCGCACAGACGCGCCATCATCGAGGGTCACCGGGCCTTCGAAGACGATGTCATATTCGTCGAAGGTCTCGCGAAACTGGCTGGTGCCGAGCCAGAGCACAAAGCCCATCAGCGCGATGGCGGCGAAGATCACGAAGGCGCCGATCAAGGCGTAGTTTGCGCGTGGTTCCATCTGTCTGGCCCTCCCTTGTTCAGGCCACGGCCGCGCGCCCGCGCGGTCCATTGAAGTATTCATTGATCCACGGGTGATCGAGCTGACGCAGTTCACCAATCGTGCCAGTCGCGATGATCCGCTTCTCCGCAATCACGGAGATCCGATCACAAATCGCACCCAATGTGTCCAAATCATGGGTGACGAGGAACACGGTGAGGCCGAGACTTTGCTGCAGGTCGCGGATCAACTGATCGAACTTTCCCGCCGTGATCGGGTCGAGACCTGCTGTGGGCTCGTCGAGGAACAAGAGGGCAGGATCAAGCGCCAGGGACCGCGCGAGGGCTGCCCGCTTGCGCATGCCACCCGACAAGTCAGAAGGGTATTTGTTTGCCGCCGAAGCCTCCAGCCCCGACAAGCGTATCTTCATCTCGGCAATGCTGCGCGCCATATCGCGGGGCAGTTTGGTGTGCTCCTGCAGCGGCACAAGCACATTCTCCCGCACGGTGAGGTTGGAGAACAAGGCGCCATCCTGGAACATCAATCCCCAGCGGCGCTCCATCTCATCGCGTTCCTCGCCTTCCAGTTTGGTCACGTCGCGCCCAAACACCTCCACCGAGCCTGCGGATGGTGTCTTCAGCCCAACAATGGCGCGCAGGAGAACAGACTTGCCCGAGCCCGAGCCGCCAATGATCCCCATGACTTCGCCGGTGCGCACGTCAAGGTCGAGGTTCTCATGCACGACATGAGAACCGTAAGCGGTCTTCAGCCCGCGCACGCGAATGGCCAGAGTTTCCACGCTCACCAGCCCAGCTCCATGTAGAAAATCGCGAACACCGCATCGATCACGATGATGGAAAAGATGGCCTGGACGACCGACGTCGTTGTGTGACTGCCAAGGGACTGAACGCTGCCGCCAACGAGGAGACCCTGGCGGCAGCCGATCAGCGCCACCACCAACCCGAACAGGGGCGCCTTCGAAAGGCCCACCCAGAAATTCGTGGTCGGCACATAATCCTGAATGCGCTGGGCGAAAACGACAGGATTGATGTCGAGGGCCAACCATCCCACCACCACACCGCCCGCGATCCCGGCAAGCGTCGAAACAAAGGCCAGGACCGGCGTCATGATCACCATGGCGAAGATGCGCGGCACGACCAGCACTTCCATGGGGCTTAGTCCCAGCGTGGTCATGGCATCGACTTCTTGGCGCATGCGCATGGCCCCGATCTGAGCCGTGAAGGAAGAATTGGTGCGCCCGGCCAAGATGATGGCGGTCAGGATAACGCCGAATTCGCGCATCATGGAGATGCCAACGAGTTCGACGGTGAAGATCGTGGCACCAAAATCTGCCAGCGTGGTCGCGCCGATATAGGCCACCACGATCCCGACGAAGAAGGACAGGAACGCGACGATGGGCAGCGCGTCGAGGCCCGCCTCTTCCATGATCGCCACGGTTGGCGTCAGCCTCAGGCGCTGGGGCCGCAACAGGACACTGACACAGGTGGTGAGGGCTTCTCCGAGGAAGGCCAGCGTGGCCATACCTTCGCGGTAGAGGTGAAGGCTGCCGCGTCCGGCCCGCTCCAGCATGTCCATCAGGGAGCCGCCAGGCATCCGCGCTGGATCGCAATCGACTTCCGAGGCCGCGATCAGCCGGATCAGATCTGACGCGCTGGGATGCTCCCCGCGCACTTCGGGTTGGTCAGCGTCCTTGCACACCCGTGTCAGCATCAGCGCGCCTGCCGTGTCGAGCGCGCCGAGTTTCGCCACATCTATGGCATCGATCTCTGACAGAAGATTGTCGTAAGCTTCGCCAAGGCTGTGGATGGTCATCACCGTCCAGTCGCCAGCGACCTCCAGGATACGGAGATCGCCATCTTCACGCAGGAGAAAAGACGCGGCGGTCGCGGACATGGATATGGGCCTGCCCTCTGGCTGGAAATCAAATTCCACAACAGCAAAACAAGGTTAAGACCGCCCGCCAAGCCTTTGTTGAATTTCACCTATCTCGCGGACAGCGTGGCCCGGGGCAAGGAATTGGGGCCCACCCTGAGATTGTCACGATGCCAAGAGGAGAAGGGCCAGTCTTCAATCTCGCGCACGAGCCCGTGTTTCACCGGATTGAAGTGAATATAAGCGACATGCTCTTCAAAATCGGTCTCGGCGCGGATGTGATG
>JBCBGD010000136.1:0-6924 GCA_038527085.1 Pseudomonadota bacterium
CAGAAGCCCCGCTCCGGCGCCAAGAATGTCCACACACCGCGCGAGCCCGCGATCCATCTTCCGCATGAAGCCACGCTTGCGGCGCCCCAGCGCGTATTTCGCGGCGCTTGCCATGAACGTGAAATTGCCGACGAGGTAGCGCTGCCACATGCGGCGCGGCTCGCATTTCAGGCGGTACATCCACTCAATGCCTGCGCTACGCATCCATTCCGGTGCGCGCGGGATGCGGCCAGACACGAAATCGAGCAGTCCCCCGACGCCCAGCACGACGGGCGCGTGGAGGCGGTGACGCACACGTGCCAGCCAGATATCCTGCTCGGGCACGCCGAACGCCACAAACACAACGCGCGCGCCAGACGCATTGATCTCGGCAATCACATCATCCTCTTCCCGCGGGCTGAAATAGCCATGGCGGTGACCGGCCACGTTCAGGTTTGGGCACGCCGCCTTTGCATTATCAGCTGCAGCTTCGGCCACGCCAGGCTGACCGCCGAGAAAGAAAACCGGGATGTTTCGGAAGGCGAGGCAGCGGCAAAGCGGGCCGAACAGGTCTGTGCCGTTGAGGTTGTCGCCGGTCTCGACGCGATCCAGCTTTGCAGCGAGCGCAACGCCTGATCCGTCAGGCAGCAGCGCATCGACATTTTCCAGCGTATCGCGATAGCGCCAGTCCTCCCGCGCGATGTTGGCGCAATGGGCATTCAGGAAGGCAATCTGCGTTGGCGTGCGTGACTGGGCGCGGTCTGCGATCCAGTAGACGGTTTCGGCCAGTTTGGCGTTGGCCACTTTGAAGCCGAGGACGTTCGAGGTCTTCAGTTCGCGCCGCGGGCCGACTTGCGGGCGAGAAGCGGCTGAGCCGGGAAATTGAAGGCGGTGGACTTGAGCATTCTGCATGGGTCATCTCCTGCACGTGGATTTGACCGGTCAGTCGCAGGAGGCGTTCCGCCAAACCGAGCGCAAGAATTCTCCAATATTTTCAATGCAGAGCGATTTCAGCGCCATGGATCGACAGCCTCGCAGCTCGCAAATCACCTCAGAAATCTGCCGCATTCTGCATTGGGTTTTGCATCGCGCAGAATCTCCCGCGACGTGCCAGATCCATAAAAACTCAATAAATACAGCGCCCCACGGGCCGGCGCGCCACCCTGTGCGAAGTGGGCTCCTTCTTGAAAGCTGGATGGCACGTTTTTCAAGGAGCGGTCCCCCGTGTCCAATTACATCCTTTCTCGCGCCACGTCGCAGGCCCGCCGCCTGACGCGTCACAGGCTCACCCGCAACATCGGGTGGCTGACGGGCGCAGAGATGGTCAGCCGCATCGGTCGTATCTTCGCCGCCGTCATCCTGGCGCGCCAGCTTGATGCGACCGCCTTCGGCGTCGCCGCCATCGCCATCACCGTGTTCGAGATCGTCCGCGTCTTCACCGAGAACGGCATCGGCGCTGCTGTTGTTCGCGCGGGCAAAACCGAATTCGACAAGGTCGCCAACACGGCCCACAGGCTGATGTGGCTGGTCTGCATTGGCCTCGCGGCCGTCCAACTGATGATCGGCATCTGCCTGGAGGCGCTGCTGCCCGGGCGCGGCGCAGGCGCCATGGTGGCGATGCTCTCCGTGGTGTTCCTGGTCATGCCATTCGGCCTGTTGCACGCCTATTGCCTGCAGCGCGACGAGCGCATGAAACACCTCGCCGCCGTTGGCTCTGCCCAAGCCGTGGCAGACCATGTGCTGACGGCCATCCTGGCGCTTTGCGGCTTCGGAGCCTGGGCCATTGTCCTGCCAAAGGTGCTGACCGTGCCGATCTGGCTGCTCGGCGTGCGCCACAACTCACCATGGATGCGCAACACTGAGGCTGGATTTGCACCCGCAGGGGCCTTGCTGAAATTTTCGATGCCCGTCCTTGGCGCCGAACTCCTGTCGGCCTTCCGCGACCAGCTCGACAAGCTCATCGTCTCCCTGGTCCTCGGCATCGAAGCCCTCGGGCTCTATTATTTCGCCTTCAATGCCGGGCTTGGCGCGTCAACGGCCCTGAACCGCGCCTTCTCCAATGCGGTCTACCCGAACCTCTGCGCCGCGGCCGACAAGCTGCGCGCCTTCCGCAAGGCCGTCTTAGGCCTCGGCCTGCCGCTCAGCCTTGCCTACTGTGTTCAGGCGGCCGCGGCCTTGGTTTACGTGCCGGTCGTCTTCGGCGCGGACTGGGCCCCGGCCGCACCGCTCGTGGCCCTGCTCTGCCTAGGCGGGCCTGCCAGGTTGCTCGTGGATGGCGCACGGATGCACGCGCGGGCCGAAGGGCGCTCGGGCCAGGAGTTCAGGATCGCGCTGGGTCTGTCCGCCAGCGTCCTTGCCCCGTTCGCCTTGGCCGCACCCCTCGGGCTCCTGTCCGCTGCCGCTGCGTCCGTGATCGGCGCGAGTGCCTACGCCATGGCCGTGACGCTTTGGCGCGCGCGGCCCGGCCTCGAAACCCATGCCAAGTACGAGGCCGCATCATGAGCGCTCAACCCGCTGTCTCCATCATCATGCCAGCCTATCGCGCGGCTCAAACCCTCGCAGTCTCCGTGCGCAGCGTGCAGGACCAGACACTGCCTGACTGGGAGCTGATCATTGTCGATGACGGCTCGCCCGACGATACCGCATCCGTGGCTCTGACGCTGGCTGACAAGGATGCGCGCATCCGCGTCATCCGGCAGGCGAACGCGGGCCCATCCGCAGCGCGTAACCATGGCGTCCGCGTGGCGAAATCCGATGTTCTCGCCTTTCTGGATGCAGACGATTTCTGGGCCCCGGAGCGGCTGGACGGCATGCTGGCGGCACTGGTCTCCCATCCCCGTGCCGGCGTGCTGTTCAGCCGAACCCGGTTTGTCGATGCCGACACGCTTAAGCCAGGCACCCTGACGCCGCACGACGCCTTCCTCACCGCCGCAGACATCATGGCCGAGAATGCGGTGTGCAGCACGTCCAACATTGTCTGCCGCAGGGCCGTGTTCGAAGAGACGGGTGGGTTCGCCGACGGCCTCAACCATGCCGAAGACCAGGACTGGCTGCTCCGCGTCGCGCTTCAGGGGCGCTGGCAGATCCGCGGCATTGATGCCGAATGGTTTTTCTACCGCTCATCAGAGGCGAGCCAATCTGCCGACCTCGAGGCCATGCGGCGCGGCTGGGCGGAGATGGTTTCGCGGGCAAAGCAGGCTTTCCCAGAGGCGGCCGAATTGGCCGCCCGACGCGCCCACGGCCCGATCCACCGCCAGCTGGCTCGCCGGGCCCTGCGCATGGGCCAGCCTGCAGCCGCCTTTCGCTACCTCTGGATCGCGCTGAGCCGCGATCCTCTCCTCCTCGCCCGCCAGCCCAAGCGAACCCTGCTGACGCTCGCGGGCGCATGTCTTTCCCTCATCCCGCATCCCAAACTCAAGGAGCTTGTCGCCCAATGACCCATCCCACAGTCTCCGTCGTCATGCCGGTCTACAACACGGCGAAATATGTCCAGTCGGCCATCGTGTCCGTCCTCGTCCAGTCGTTCGAGGACTTCGAACTCCTGATTGTCGATGATGCGGGCACGGACAATTCGATCGCGCTTTGCCGCGAGTTCACCGACCCGCGTGTCAGGATCATCTCCCAGGAAAATCGCGGCCTGGCTGGCGCGCGCAACACAGGCATCCGCAATGCCCGCGGCAAGTATATCGCGCTCCTGGACTCTGATGATCTCTGGGAACCAGAAAAGCTCGAGCGCCACGTCGCCCACCTTGAAGCCTCCCCGAAGGTCGGCGTGAGCTACGCCGCCTCTCTGATGATGGAAGAGGACGGTCTGCTCCTGCGCCTCGTGCAGCGCCCGAAACTTCGCGGCGTGACCGCGAGGGATGTGTTCCTGCGCAATCCCGTGGGCAATGGCTCGGCGCCGGTCATCCGTCGCGAAACGCTCGAAGCCATCGCGTTCTACAACCATGAGCGCGGCGAGCTGGACTACTTCGACGAGACCTTCCGCCAGTCCGAAGACATCGAATGCTGGTGCCGCATCGCACTGACCACTGACTGGGCCTTCGAAGGCATCCACGGCGCCTTCACACGCTACAGGATCAATGAGAACGGCCTATCGGCCAATGTGATACGCCAGTTCGAGACGTGGTCGCGGGTGCGCGATCGCGTCGTCTCGCTCGACCCCGCCTTCGCCGCACGCTGGGCGAAAACAGCCGAGGCCTACCAGTTGCGCTACCTCGCCCGCCGCTGCGTACGCATGGGCGATGGCGCGATGGCCTGGTCGCTGATGAAAGACGCTCTGAAAGCCAACGCGGACATTCTCTGGCAGGAGCCCGCAAAGTCCCTGACCACTCTGGGCGCTGCGGCCGTTTTGCGCTTCCTGCCGTCCTCCTTCAATGCGCCGCTCCAGGCCGCGATCCAGAGAGGCTGAGCCATGAGTCCAGAGCGACGCATCGTGCACGTGCTCGACGACCTCGCCATGGGCGGGGTCACACGGGCGCTGAAGAATTTCGAGCACCCGCAACTGTCCGGCCTCGGCAAACACGTAACGGTCGACATCCGCACGGCCGCTGTCAGGGCGACCTCGCCCGATGACATCGCCATCGTTCACTTCACAGCCAGCTGGCGCAAACTCCCATGGCTCGCGGACCTGCGCTTCCGGGGTCGGTTTTCGAGAATTATCCTGATCGAGCACACCTACACAGAAGGCTTTGAGAGGTTCGAAGTCGATCACCTGGCGCGGTTTCGGCAGATGCTGAAATACGCCTATCGGCTCGCCGATACGGTTGTTGCCGTCTCGCACGCACAGAAGCGCTGGATTGTGGGGAGCGGACTGGCGAGCGCGCAAAAGGTGCTGGCCATACCGCAATCGCGTGATTGTGCAGACCTGCTGCAGCTGCCCCTGCCACAGCGCGGGCAAGGCCCACTCCAGATCGGCGCGTTCGGGCGCTTTCACCGCCAGAAGGGATTTGATCTCCTCCTTGAAGCAATGTCGCGCATCCCGCCACGGCTGGCCGAGCTGAAACTGGCGGGCACGGGTCCGGAAGAAGCTGGATTCAGTGCCATGGCCGAGCGTCTTCCCCATGTCGAAATCTGCCCGCCCTTTGCCTCGCCGGACCGTTTCCTGGCGGGCGTGGACGTTGTCGCCATCCCGTCGCGCTGGGAAGCGTTCGGATTGGTCGGCGCAGAGGCGCGCGCAGCGGGTCGGCCGATCCTGGCCGCCCGCGTCGACGGCCTGATCGACCAGCTTGGCGCCGGCGCCTTCCCGCATGACTGCGCAGATGTGGCCAGCCTCACAGCGTCCATCTACCGCGCCGCCTGTACCGGGGACCTCCATGAGCGCGGCCAGCTCGCGCGCAGGCAAGCGGCAGGTGAGTTCGACGCCATGATCGAAGCCTGGTCGGGAGCACTGGTTCAGCAGACATACGCCGAGGCCGCCTGACAGAACTTCGGGCCCCATCGGCGATACCTCAGGCCCTGACCGTCTGGTCGGGGCCTTTTTCTATGCTGCGTTGGCCTGTTCCTGCAGCTCACGCGCCGCGATGCCCATGGCGATGAGGCCGGGCCACATGAGATAAGCGAGGATCTCGAGGTTCTCCCCGATGGAGTAGAATGCCATCAGGAGGACCATGGCGAAGGCGATCTTGCCGGCGCGTGACAGGGCGAGGGCCAGCAGCGCGAACTCCAGAAGGCTCCAGGCCAGCGGGATCGCCAGCGCCAGCGCGCCAACCGCGCCCTTCACGAACAGCAGACCATACCAGGTGTGGTGGCTGCCAATCGGCATATATTCGACAAAGTGCGGCCCGCGCTCGACCACGCCATGGCCCCAGACCGGCGCTTCGGTCCACCAGCGGTCAATGGCGATCTCACCCAGTGCCTCGCGCACCCGCGTGGAGTCGGCGCGCATGGACTTCACTGAATTCAGGGTCTGGTCGATCCAGTCGAGGATGCCCTGCGCGAGCGGTGTGATGAGCAGCAATCCGAAGGCTGCGAGCAGCCAAAGCGACGGGCGCCGCGCCTCCCCAAGCGCGATCACCAGCGGCCAGATAAACAGGGCCGCCGCGATGGCGAGGCGCGATTTCGAGGTCACGATCATGGCGAGCGCGGAGATCACGCCCATCCACTTCCAGAACTTGCGTTTATCCGAGAGTGCGAAGATCAGGTACATGTTGCCGATCATGCCGGCCGCGGGGGACCAGGGCGTGAAATAACGCAGGCGCGTCGAGCCGTCTGTCGGCTCGATTGAATAGAGCTGCACCGCGAAGAATTCAGGCCCCGGTCCGCCCACCGCCTTGAGCGGCGAGACGAACAGCACCTCAGGCAGGCCGACCATCGGCGCGATCATGAAGGCTGGCGTCACAAGTAGGGTGCCCAGCGCCACCCAGCCGCAGGCGCGGACGAGTGTCTCCAGCCGAATGTCCATGCACGCGCCGATCAGAGGAAACAGCGCCAGCAGCGCCCAGCCCTTAGCCCAGCCAATGGTCGACTTGATCGTCTGGCCCATGCCGAGCTGCTGGTTCATGTGGCCCACTTCGAGGGCGAGCAGCATGACCAGCATGCCAGCGATCCAGATCCAGATCCCGCCGGGAATCGAGTGAACAGGGCGCGCGGAAACGCCCTCGCCGCGCAGATACATCCGCGCGAACAAAAGCGCCGTCAGGCCGACGCCGAGCACCGGCCCCAGGACATACAGTCCACCGAACAGGTAGACACCCCAGGTCGCCGACAGCGCCAGCCCGACTATAGCGTCTTCAGGAGCGCGCGAATAACGGGCAGTCTGATCCACAACAGGGCCAATCCGATTGCGTAGAGGAAGATGCCGGCAAACGTGCCAAGCGCGATGAATTTCTTGGACGGGGTGGCAGGGGAGTCCGGCAAGCCGGGCGTCTCCACCGTCTGCGTCAGGGGATAAGACGCGAAGATGTCGGTGCGATTGGTGTCGATGCGCGCGAGGGCCGACGCAAA
>JBCBGD010000137.1:0-6886 GCA_038527085.1 Pseudomonadota bacterium
CGCCTTTGGCAAGGGCAGGTGCCGCGCCAAGGCGCAGCACAGCGGACGCTCGGCGGACGCGCCAAAGTGCGAGGCGCCTGGCATGGCGCTCCGGGTCCGCCAGCACATCGGCCAGGGCGGCAAACCGGGCGGCCAGGCGCGCCGCGTCGACGACGAGGGCGGGTGAATCTGTATTGAAGTTCATCGCGTGTGATTTGCGGCTGTTTTGTAAAGCATCACCCACAGTCATCGCATGAAGGCGCGCCTGGATTTGCGATGGGCTCAGCTTGCGGTCAGACACCGGGAATAGCGGCGGCTTGTCCGCGTTTTGGCTTGCGACCGGGCGGTTTGAATGGGTCTTCGATTGCGCCACGAGCCGGGAAGACTGGCGGCCCTTGTCACTCGCTGTGCTTGTCACCTCGATCTGACCCGCCAGGCAGACCAGCAAGCGGCGAACCAGCATCTCCAGATAGTGCAGCTCCCTGCAGGCCGCCGCCCAGACCCCGCGCATCAGGTGTGAGCCCAGCGCGCCAGCAGGCGCGGCCAACGCCAGCGCCCCGTCCAGGCGCTGGGCAGCATAGTCCAGGCTCCAGGCCAGGCTTGCACGGTCTCGCGGTGTCATGGGGGTGTTTATAGGGCAGGGGGAAGCGGGTCGGATTGGGGGGCGGCAGTGGGCGCAAAAGACGTTGCGAGTTTTCGAAACCTGGCTTCTCTAGCGATGCCTTAGGTTGCTTCAGCGTGGAGTACGACTCGACCACCATACCCAGAAACTCAGAAGGATCGCAGATCCGGAGACGAGTGTCATAAGCGTGCCGGGGACGAAGTTCACATAGCCGGGGATATCTACAAATACGAGATATCCAACATCCAGCAATCCGCCGACCATGCCGGTCACCCAGATCGCCGTGGTGTTCGCGCGCCAGATGAAGACGGCACCGATCACCGTGACGGCCCCGCCCCAGAATAGATTCCAGCCATGCTGATTGAGCACGCCGCCAACCGCCGGGTGATAATCATTCTCCAGAAGCGCCGGATCGATGGCGTCTGCAATCGCCTGGAAGCCGCCAGTGGCGTCGGCCGGAATGACAATGGCGCCGGCGAGCATGTGGACCAGCCCCCATATCACCCACAAGACGGCGGATGCCTTCAGCGCCAATTTCTGAGTGTTCGACATGCCAATTGCTCCGATCATGTTTGCACGGCGCAAGGGCACCAATAAGCTCCCACTCAGTAGCGATGATTTAGTTGACTATGTCAATCATTATGGAGCGCCATTTGAGCGATACTCTCACCCTCGCCCTTCACATTGATCGTCTGATGCGGCGCATCCATGTGGAATTGCACCCAAAGGCGCTGCGGGTCGACGACGCCAAGGTGGGTGCGCTTGGCGGAATGGTCCTTATGGCGATTGATGATGCTAAATCGGTTTCCATCCAGGATCTTGCAGCCCAGCTCGCCCGGGATAAGGGGCAGATGACCCGGTATGTTCAGAGCCTTGAACGCAAGGGTCTGGTGGAGAGGATCGACTGGCCCGGCGACCGCCGGGTGTCTCATATTCAACTGACATCGGGCGGGCGGGACTTGGTGATGGCTTTCCGCGCCGCCCTCACAGAAGTTGTGGAGGCGCTGCTGGTCGAAGTTGACATCGCCGAGCAAGCTCAGTTCCTCGCCACGCTCCAAAAACTCATCCGGTCATAGCAAAATGCTGAAACAGGCCGGAACTAGCTCCTGAGAAATGGGCCGAGTTTCGGATAGCTTTGTTCATAGTCGGGATCAACCGGTCCTCATTCGAAATGCTTGCTAAGCCTGAGGCCCTGGCCCTGGTAGTGGCTGCCTGACGCGCCATAGAGCCGCTTGGGCTTGCTGGCCATGGGCTCAAACACGAGTTTGCCGACGGGCTGGCCGTCTTCGATGATGAAGGGCACGTCGCGGGTGCGCACCTCCAGTACGGCGCGCGAGCCGCCTTCATTGCCGCCGAAGCCGGGATCGAAGAAGCCGGCATAGTGGGCGCGGAACTCGCCAAGCTCCGGCGCGATGGGGGCCATTTCCGCCGCCTGCGTGGCGGGCACCTTCACCGCCTCCTTGCTCGCGAGGATGTAGAACTCCTCGGGCTGCAGCACGACGCGGCCGCGATGGGTGTAGACCGGCTCCCAGTAATCCTTGACCGCGTGTTTGCCAACGCCCGTGAGGTCCACGACGCTGGCATGGCGGCGCGCGCGCCAGCCGACGGGCTGGTCCTCAGGGCCTGACAGGTCCACCGAGAAGGTGAGGTCCTTAGTGGGCGTGAAGGGTCCGCGGCGCAGACGCAGCTGGTTCAGCCGGTCGCCCTGGCGCGCGAGGATGGAGAAAGTGCGCGGGGAAATCTCCACATAGAGCGGGCCGCTATACCCCGCGGGCACGTCATCAAAGGCCTCGCCCTTGTCGGTGATCAGACGGGTAAACACGTCGAGCCGGCCGGTGGAGCTCTTAGGGTTGGCGCGCGCATGGATGCCATCGGGCAGGGCGAGGCGCTCTTCCAGCAGGGCGAGGTAGACGCAGCCTGTCTCCAGCACCGCGCCTTTTGCGATGTCCATGCGGTGCATCTGCAGGTCGCTTTCGTGCAGCAGTTTGCCGATGGTGCGCCCCTTTCCGGGCAGGAAGCTCGCGCGGATGCGGTAGACCAGGTCCGTCAGGCGCAGGTCGAGGCTGGCGGGCTGGACCTGCGCAGGCGCGATGGCGGCATCGGCCGTGATGGCGCCCGCGGCGATCATGGCCTCGATCTCACGGTCGGCGAGGACGCCGGCGTCTTGGGTCATGGGGGCGGGCTCCCTTTCCTGCCTTGGCGCGCTGCATTATGGCTGCGTAGGAGAGACGACAAGGACAGCGACGCTTATGCCCGATTCCGGCAACACGAAAGACCCGAAACGCTTTGGCCAGCAGACGCAGCTGGTGCGCGGCGGGCTGATGCGGTCCGAGCATGGCGAGACGGCAGAGGCGATGTACCTTACGTCGGGCTATGTCTATGACAGCGCCGAGCAGGCCGCCGCGCGCATGGCGGGCGATGAGCCTGGCTTTGTCTATTCGCGCTATGCCAACCCCACGGTGCGGATGCTGGAGGAGCGGCTCGCGCTGCTCGAAGGCGCCGAGACGGGGCGGATCACGGCCTCGGGCATGGGCGCGATCTCCTCGGCCATGCTCTCGCCCTGCGTTGCCGGGGACCGTGTGGTGGCGGCCAGCGCGCTGTTCGGCTCGTGCCGGTGGATTGTCGGCACGCTAATGCCGCGCTTCGGGATCGAAACGGAGTTCGTGCCCGGCGACGATCTGGACGCCTGGGCGCGCGCGCTGTCAAAGCCTGCCAAGCTGGTGCTCCTTGAAACGCCTGCCAACCCGCTGCTGGACGGCGTGGACATTCCGGCGGTGGTGGAGCTGGCCCACAAGGCCGGCGCGAAGGTGGTGGTCGACAATGTGTTCGCCACGCCCGTGCTGCAAAAGCCGCTGGAGATGGGCGCAGACCTGGCGGTGTACTCTGCCACCAAGCATATGGACGGGCAGGGCAGGGTGCTGGCCGGCGCCATCCTCGGCCGAGCGGACTGGATCGAGGAGCATGTTGACCCGTACCTGCGCCACACGGGGCCGGCCGCCTCGCCCTTCAATGCATGGGTGGTGCTTAAGGGGCTGGAGACACTGAATTTGCGGGTGGAGCGCGCCTGCGCGAATGCGAGCGAGATCGCCGATGCCATCGCGGCCCATCCGAGCGTGAAGGCCGTGCGCTATCCCCACCGCACCGACCATCCACAATACGAGACCCACAAGCGCCAGATGTCGGCGGGCGGCACGCTGGTGGCCCTGTCCCTGAACGGCGCGCGCGCGGAGGCCTTCCGCTTTCTCAACGCGTTGGAGCTCGTCGATATCTCCAACAATCTCGGCGACACCAAGTCGCTCGCCTGCCACCCGGCCTCGACCACGCACAGGGCGCTCAGCGATGACGAGCGCGCCGCCATGGGGCTGGATGACAGCTGGGTGCGCATCTCGGTCGGGCTGGAAGATGTGGAGGATTTGAAGCGCGATCTCCTCAGCGCGCTTGACGCGGTCTGAGACGCAGCCGACAAGCGGGCCACATGGTTCGCGGTAAACCTCCCCCCTCCTATGAGGCCACGACGCAAGGCATGCGCATCCGCGTGATGCCGCGCTTCATGCATGACGAGTCCGAGCCTGCGAAATCGAAATTCGTCTGGGCCTATACGGTGGACATCGAGAACGGGTCCGACCTGACCTGGACGCTGACGACGCGCCACTGGCAGATCATCGACGCCATGGGGCGCACCCAGACCGTGGACGGCGACGGCGTGGTCGGCCAGACCCCGCGCCTGGAGCCCGGCGAGAGCTTCCGCTACACCTCAGGCTGCCCGCTGACCGCCCCCTCAGGCGTCATGGGCGGCAGCTACGACTTCGTCGGCGACGCCGGCGAAGCCCTGACGGCAAAGGTGCCGACCTTCTCGCTGGATAGCCCTTATGACAGGGCCAAGCCGAGTTAGGGGGCGAAGTAGAGGGATAGGAACAGACCGGCAGGAAGTCGCCGAAAGTAGTCTTTGCTTGAAACTCGAATAGCACCCACTTGCAGCGAGAAAAAGGCCACTCTCCTAGCTCAACAGGTTGAGACTGTCCTCCCACAGCGCTTCGCGCAGGACCTTCTGCCGCGCCACTTTCGACGTTTCGGCCTCAACAGGCTTGCCGCCTCGCATGGCGACATAAACCCCATTCCTCGACAGCGCCATCTTGCCCAAAAGCAAGTCCGCATAGGCAGGCGCCGTTGTCGCGATGGTGCCGGTGCGGTCGCGCGGCATGGTAAGCGGGACGATGCGTTTCGCGATGGCCGCGAGTAAGGGCGGAAACTCCCGGGCAAGGTTGGTTTCTGGCAGGAAGCCTGGATCAAAGCTGGCTGTCTTCAAGGACGGGAAGCGGTGCGCTATTTCCTCGGCCATGAGGATGCAGCAGAGTTTCGACGACGTGTATGCGCGCCCGGCCGCGCGTGACGACACCCTGTCGCGCTTCGGGTCGCGGTCCGGAAAGGCGAGCCACTGCGCATTGGCGTGGCGCGGCGCTGGGGGCGGCGCTTTCTCCTCCGGGTCGTGAGTTCCGCTGCCTGTCGTGACGACAATCGCCCTGTCGATGAGGTGCGCTTTCAAGCGCTGGAACATCAGAAAGTGGGCGAGGTAATTGACCTGGAAGCTGCGCTCAAACCCGTCTTCGGTCATGCTGATCTTGCTGGATGTGATACCGGCATTGAGGCCAAGGGCGGCAATGGGACGTCCTTCAATCTGCGCGCAAAAGACACGGACGCTGGCCAGCGATTGCAAATCGAGCGGAAGCGCCGTGATGCGGGTTCCGTAGAGATCCGTGACACGATCAGGCGTACGGGCGCCGACGATGATCGGCCAGTCGCTGGCATCGGCGATGCATTTGAGCGCTGCCGCTCCGAAGCCGGAGGTTGCGCCCGTGAGAACGATCGCGCCGGTCATTTCTGCTGGCCGTCTTGTAGGGCCGGTGATGCGAAGGCGTATCCGCCATCGGGCAGTTCAGCCCCGCCTTGATAACGCGCAAACGTTGCGGTGCGACCGAGGGCGGCGACACCGACAAATCCGCGCATTTTCAGGTCGCCATCCTTCAGCCAGAGGCGCCCGCGATAGGTGCGGCCATTGTCGGGCGCGTAGACCCGTCCGCCCGTCCATCGATCATCTCCATCGAAGCGAAAACCCGTGAGAAAAGGCACGCCGAGCATATCTCGCCCCACCAGGGACGCCTCGTCATTTTTCTCATCTATCAGAGGGATGGCGCTCCAGATTACGCGTCCGTACACGGCATCGTCTTCGCTATAGATCTCGATGATACCGTTCCGGTCCGGGTTCCAGTAGAGCCCAAGAATGTCGCCGGCCTCGTCTGCGGAGGCGGATGCGATGATCATCAAGCAAAGAAAGGCGGCGATAACCCGAAGTCGTGCAAGCGGCATGGAGAAATCCTTAGTAACAATTCGCAACTTTTGTTACTAAGCTCAAATATGCCATTCTGGCAAGCGAGAAAGTGAGGTCCCTGATTTGTCCACGCACAAACGCCAAAACGACACTGCAATCACGCGCCGTGCTATTCAGGCCGAAGCGGCGAGGCTCGTCGAGAAAGGTGGCGTCAGCGCGCTCAGCATGTCGAAAATTGCGGCGACGTTGCAGATGACCCATGGCAACATCTACCGACATTTCCCCTCGAAAGGCGCGCTGGCCGCCGAGATCGCAGCAGGCTGGATGGCGGAGATGCGGGCCGCCTGCGAAGCAGCGATTGCTGGACCGTCAGATGCCCGCTCGCGTCTTTATGCCCTGGTGCGGGCCATTCGATCGGAGCTGATGCGGCGGGCAGATCGTGAGGACGCGCTGGCCATTTATCACTATGTCCTGAAACACAAGCCCGACGACGCCATTGCGCACCACGTGCACCGGCGGGACCTGATTGTGCAGATCATGACCGATGCCGGTTGGCCCAAGGACGAAGAGACGAACCTGCAGGCGCTGGTGATTCTGGATGGTCTCCGGTTCTTTACCGATCCAGAGACCGTCGCCGCCCATCGAGATGCCGACATGACAACTCGACTGGAGAAACTGGTCGCCGTGTTAGGCACGTACATTGAGCAAAACGCAGCCGACTAGGGCGTTGGCTTTGCGGTGCGGTTCAAGCCGTTCGCCCGGCTCATCGCCACCGGCAAAAAAGGCCAATCATAGCCTTCCGTCCAGTTCGTTCGCCGCTTGCCCTTCCTTTGCCGCGCGGGCACACAGGTCCCGGCGACACGGGAGGCGTTGGCATGCAGAAGATTGCGTTTATCGGGCTGGGGAATATGGGTCAAGGTCGAAGGCAAACACGGTGCGCCCGGCGCGCACCTGATTGG
>JBCBGD010000138.1:0-6832 GCA_038527085.1 Pseudomonadota bacterium
CGTCTTCGCGATGCGGGTTTCAAGCTCTGCCTCGTCTCGCCCGAGCTTCAGGGCCGACTTGGCGAAGACGAAATCCCCGCCATGGCCGCCCAGGTCAAGCGCGATGGGCTGACCTTCGATGCGGTCTGCACCAAGCGGCCGGACCTGTGGGGTGCGCACCAATGAAGCCCTTCATGCATCCGATCTTCCTGACAGGCCTCGCCCTGCGCCTTGCCCTGATCGCGCTGTTCGCGCCGGTCATCCACGCAGACTGGTTCGCGCCGTTCCTGCAGCACGCCGTCGAGCAACCCTCCATGATGCCCTGGGCGAGTTTCCTGGCCTCTGGCGGGGCGGCGGAAGCATTCCCCTACGGCCTGCTCTACATCCTCGCCTACGGGCCCGGCGCGCTGATCGGCAACCTTATCGGCGGGGTGACTGGCGTGGCCATCGCCATCTCGCTTACAACGCTGGCGATCGATGCCGCGCTCTACGGCGCCCTTGCCCGTCTCGCCAAGAAGGAAGAGCGCACAATCACGCTGGCGTGCTACTGGCTTTCGCCGATCACCCTCTATGTCGGCTACTTCCACGGCCAGCTGGACGTCTTCCCGGTCTTGCTGCTGACGGCGGCCTTTCTGTTCCTGCGCATCCACCATGCCCGCTGGGCGGCCTACCTTATGGGCCTCGCGGTCGCCGCCAAAGCGTCCATGGTGTTCGCCCTGCCGTTTGTTGTGATCTACCTTCTCGGCCAGCCGCGCCTGCGCGCACGCATCCCGGGCTTCATTCTCGCCAGCGCCTTCGCCATCGCCGCGCTCACCCTGCCCTTCTATCCCGTCGGCGCGTTCCGCGAGATGGTGCTCGGCACGCCTGAAGCGGCCAAGGCGACGGAGCTCTCCATCGTCTATGGACAGGCGCTTCAGCTCTACATCTTCCCGATGGCCTATGCGGGCCTCTTGTTCGTGGCCTGGCGCGTTCGCAGGATGCACTTCGATGCGCTGGTCGCCTTTGTCGCCGCCGCCTTCCTCCTGCTCTACTGCCTGACGCCCGCCTCGCCAGGCTGGGCGCTCTGGTTCATGCCCTTCCTCGCCCTCCACGTCGCGCGCACGCCCGGCCCCCAAGGCAAGGTGCTGTTCAGTGCGCTCTCAGTGGTGTTCGTCACGCTCCACCTGATGGTCTCGCCCGGCGCGGTGCTGCGCCTTGCGCCAGAGCTCGGCCCCCTCGCCCTGCCCAATCCCGGCGCCAGCTCCTGGGTGCTGTCCGCCCTCGTCCTGATCGGCCTGGTCATTCTCGCCCAAATGCTGCGCGAGCGCATCTTCTCCAGCGCCTACCACCGCGCCACGCGCCAGCCCATCGTCGTCAACATCGCTGGCGACAGCGGCACGGGCAAGGACACCCTCTCAGACCTCATCGTCGACATGATCGGCCCGAACGCCACCACGGAAGTCTCCGGCGACGATTACCACATCTGGGACCGCCACAAGCCCATGTGGCAGGCGCTCACCCACCTCAATCCCAAGGCCAACCACCTCGACCGGATGACGGACGATGTCCGTGATCTCGCCACTGGCCGTCCCGTGCGCGCGCGCCACTACGACCATTCCGTCGGGCGCATGACCAAGCCTCTGCACATTCCGCCCGCAGACACGCTCGTCGTCTCCGGCCTGCACGCGCTCTACCCGCGCGCCCTGTTTGATCTCTCGGACCTTCGCATCTTTCTCGACATGGACGAGGACCTGCGCCGCTACCTGAAGGTGCGCCGGGACGTAACCCAACGCGGCCATCCGCTGGAGAAAGTCATCTCCTCGCTCGACCGGCGCGAGCCAGACCGCCAGCGCTTCATCCTGCCCCAGAAGGAACAGGCCAGCCTGATCCTCTCGCTGGAGCCGGCCCGCGCCCGCGACATCGCCGATCCCATGAACGGCCCTGCCGAACTCGACCTGCGTGTGCGCGTCACCTCGCGCCGGTCAGAGGATTTCGCTCGGCTATCAGAGATCCTGGTCTCCATCTGTGGGGCATATCTCGTCGAGCGGCGTTCAAAGGACGGCGGGGTCGAGATTGTCATCGAAGGCCACCCGTCACAGCGCGACGTGCGCAACGCGGCCCGGGTCATCGCAGGTGAGTTTGAGGACTTCCTCTCGCTCCAGCCGGTCTGGCATGGCGGCGCGAATGGGTTTCTACAGCTTGTCGTGCTCGAACAGATGTCGCGGCTCGTCGCGATCCGGGGAGGCCGCGCATGAAGTTTCACAACAAAGGCGCGTTTTCGGCCCGGCCGGACTGTGTCCTGCTCGACCTCGATAACACCCTCTATGCGGTGGACGGGCCCCACGCGGCAGGCCAGCAGGCCGCGCGCGACTATGCCAAGACCGAGCTGTCGATTGACCCCGAAGCCTTCGACCGCGCCTTCACGGTCTCGCGCGAGGAGCTGAAGCACAGGCTCGGCGACACGGCCTCGTCACACTCGCGACTGCTCTATTTCCAGCGCACCATGGAGCGCGCAGGCCTGGCGACGCAGCCCTTCGCCGCCCTGCAGATGGAGCAGGCCTATTGGAGCGCGTTCCTGGCCGAAGCGCAGCTGTTTGAGGACGTGCCCGATTTCCTCGACGATATGCGGATCGCTGGTGTGCGCGTGGTGATCGTCACGGACCTGACGGCCCAGGTGCAACACCGCAAGATGCTGTTCTTCGGCCTGCACCGCTACATCGACTGGATGGTGACGTCCGAGGAGGTCAAGGCCGACAAACCCGCGCCGGAAATCTTCGAGCTGGCGCTTGCCAAGCTCGGCGGCGTCGAAGGGCCCATCTGGATGATTGGCGACAATGCCGCCCGCGACATCATCGGCGCGCGCGAAGCAGTCGGCGCACTGACGATCCAGAAACTCCACGCCGGCGTCGCAGAAGGCAACGGCGCAACCCAGCCAGACGCCACCTTCACCGATTTCGCAGCGCTCAGGCGCTTCTTCGCCGGGCTTTGAGCGACAGGCCGGTCCCAAAACGCCGCCGACACTTGCGCAGACTTCGAAGCGAAAATTCGATCCGGTGGATCGAATTTTCGCTGGGCGACCGGCTGCGAAGCCCTCATGGTGAGCGGAGACGACGCACGAGGGCGGCGCCTATCGCCGAGGCCCAAACCCCGTTTCCATCCTCCATGGTTCGTCTCAACTCACCACGAGGCCGCTATCAAGCCGAGGCTCACACACCGCACCCCACCGGGTCTGCGGACGCTGGTGCTGGACCAAACCCCACCGCTCACGTGAGCGTGCCTTTCGCCTTTGCGATGGCGATCAGGTGGTCTTCCAGCCGCTTGGACTGTTTCACCAAATTGAAGCTGTCGAGCGCAAAGGCCCGCCCGGCTTTGCCCATGGCGCGTGTGGCGTCTGGATCGGCAATCATGCGGCCCAGCCTGTCGGCGAGCGCATCGGCATCGCCTTCATCGACGAGGAAGCCCGTCTCGCCATCCTTCACGCATTCGGGAATGCCTGCGTGGTACGTCGCCGCCAGCGCGCATTCGCAGAGCATCGCCTCCACACACACAAGCGGCAGCCCCTCTGCATCGCCAGACGCGGCGCGCTTGGACGGGACGCACGCAATCATCGCCTCGGCGAAATGGCGGGGCATCTCATCGGCGGGGATCCAGCCCGGCAACTCGGCTGTCACGCCTGCGGCCTCTAATTGCGCCACCAGGCCTTCTTTCAGCTCCCCGTCGCCAAGCAGGCGCACGCGCCAGCCCTCGAGCTTGGGGCCGAGCTTCGCCAGCGCGGCGATCATCGTGTCGATGCCTTTCTTTTCGGTCCAGCGGCCGGCGAAGAGGATGATCTTGTCCTTCTCGCCAGGCTGGAAGCGGTTCGGGTCTGCCGTGTTGTGGTGGACGATCATCTTCTCCTCCGGCGCGCCCTTGGCGAGGAGTTCGCGGCGGATGAAATCCGAGCACGGCAGGATAAGGTCGGCCTCGCGCCAGAGCGCGGCCCGGCGCCGGTTGTAGACCCGGATGAAGCTGTCCTTCGTGTTGGTCGTCTTCGTGGCGTCGCCGCCATAATAGGTCACCGCCAGGGGCAGGTTGAATTTGCGCGCCAGGGGCAGGGCATAGGCGCCCGACTTGCCGAAGCTGGCATGGATCGCGACGGGGTTCAGCGCCCGCACCTTGTCTTCCAGCGCGGCGGAGATGGTGCCGAGCTGCTTGAACGCCGCCTCGCCGCCCGGCCCATGAAGCGGGCCAAGCTGCACCGCCTCGGCACCCTCGGGCACCGGTCCCTTCAGCTCATGGCCAAAATAGACCGGCCGCAGGCGTTCGAACGCGCTGTAGCCGCGGGGAATGAAGCTCTCCGATGGCGTGAACAGCTTGTCGCTGTAGGCAATGATGTTGCGCGGCTCGGCCATTGCGGCGGCTCCTGCGGTTCGATCGAAGGTGTCGCGCCTGCCCCTAGTCGCGGTGAACGGCGCGCGCAAGGGGCGCGGGTGATATGCCTTGGCGCGGCCCGATGCATGCTCTAATGAGGCGGGGTTCCAAGACAAAGAGACAAAGACGTATGGCCAACTACCGCCTGTTTGGTGCCGAGACCTCTCCCTATTCGGAAAAAGTGCGCGCCGCGCTGCGCTACAAAGGCGTGGACTTCGACTGGGTGTCGCGGTCGGTGAAGACCGAAGCCGATTTCCAGGCGCTGGCACAGGTGCCGACCGTGCCGCTGCTGATCTCGCCCGAAGCGGTGGCGAGCCAGGACTCCACCGCCATGCTCGCAAGCCTTGAGCTGGACCATCCTGAGCCCTCCACCGTGCCCGAAGACGGGGCCTGCGCCGCGCTGTCGCTGATCCTCGAAGACTATGGCGACGAGTGGCTGAACAAGGCGATGTTCAATGAACGCTGGGGCCAGTCGCCGGACCAGGAAGCCGCCGCCCAGCGCCTGCTCGAGCAGCTATTCGCGGGTAATCCGCCAGACTCGCGCGCCGAGGAGGCCAGCAAGATTGTCGACCGCATGGCGGGGCGGCTGCCGCTCGTCGGCGCCGGAGGCACGAATGGAGAGATCCTTCGCGCCTCCTTCCACCGCTTTTCCGAGCTGCTGGACGCCCATCTGAAAGAGACGCTGTACATCTTTGGCGGTCGCCCGACGGCGGCGGACTTCTCGCTGGCCGCGCAGTTCCGCCAGATGCTCAGCGATCCGACGCCAGGCGACTGGCTGCGCGACCGCGCGCCATTTGTCACCGAATGGTGCGAGATGATGGAAAATCCCCGCGCCAATGACGGCTTCAAGACGCTGGCGGACCTGCGCGAGACCCTGCTGCCGCTGTTCAAGGACGAAGTGGCCAAGACCTACCTCACCTGGGCGGCGGCGAACTCGGAAAATGCCTCCAAACGGCGCAAGAAGCTGTCGGTGAAGATCGCCGGCAAGACCTTCGAGCAGGACACCCAGAAATACGCGGCAAAGGCGTTCAAATCGGTGAAAAAGGCCATCGAGAAAATGAAGTCACCCGACGGGCTGGACCAGTTTCTCAAGGATGCGGGCATGGCGAAGGCGTTGAAATAGCGCCACCATGCCACTCACGGCCCAATTTCATGCGGGGCGCGCATAAATCGTGGGCTTTGGCCTCTTTTCTGGCACAATCTGCCCCCCATATTATCGGGGCGCGATAAGACTTATGCGCAACAGGGGGATGGGCGGCCGCTGCCAGGCAGGGCTAAATCCTCTTCAAACGAAGCCTAAGCAACCAAACGCCGCCGATGCGGGTTGGTTTGTGAGAGACAAGGAGGTGTTTGTCATGGCGACTGGAAATACATCAAGCCGCGCGCTCGCGCTGAGCCCTGAGCAAGGCCTCAGCCGCTATCTGAGCGAAATTCGCAAGTTTCCTATGCTCGAAAAGGGTGAGGAGTTCATGCTGGCCAAGGCTTGGCAGGAGAACGGGGATTCCGAAGCGGCCGAAAAGATGGTCACCTCCCACCTGCGCCTCGTGGCGAAGATCGCCATGGGATACCGCGGTTATGGCCTGCCCATGGCCGAGGTCATCTCCGAAGGCAATGTGGGTCTTATGCAGTCGGTGAAGAAGTTTGACCCGGACAAGGGCTTCCGCCTGGCGACCTATGCCATGTGGTGGATCCGCGCTGCGATCCAGGAATATATCCTGCGTAGCTGGAGCCTTGTGAAGCTCGGCACCACGGCCGCGCAGAAAAAGCTGTTTTTCAACCTGCGCCGCATCAAGGGCGAAATTGCCGCCCTTGAGGAAGGTGATCTGAAGCCTGATCAGGTGACAGAGATCGCCACGCGCCTGAACGTGTCTGAAAAGGACGTGATCTCCATGAATGGGCGCATGAGCGCGTCCGATGCCAGCCTGAACGTGCCCATGGGCAAGGATGGCGACATGGAATGGCAGGACTGGCTGGCCGATGAGGAGCAGGGCCAGGCGGCCGAATTCGCCGACCGCCAGGAGTTCGATGCGCGCATGGAGCTTCTGTCTGCGGCGATGGAAGACCTGAATGAGCGCGAGCGTCACATTCTGACAGAGCGCCGCCTCAACGACGAGCCGAAAACGCTCGAAGAGCTCAGCCAGGTCTACAATGTGAGCCGCGAGCGCATCCGCCAGATCGAAGTACGCGCCTTCGAAAAGCTCCAGAAGGCGATGCAGCGAATGGCCAAGGAGCAAGGCCTGCCCCAAGGCACCTGATCCTTGGAGATCATTCACGCAGAGCCTCGCCGCGATGTGCGGGACGAAGACCGCCTGAAAGTCGCGCTGGCCCAGATTGAGCCGATCTGGCTCGACAGGGCAAAGACGCTTGAACGGGTAACCGATGCAATCGAGAAGGCCGGCGCCGAGGGTGTCGGCCTTTGTGTGTTTGGCGAGGCGTTGGTGCCTGGCTATCCCTTCTGGGTCGC